>NZ_JAUOQQ010000027.1:0-66770 GCF_030547675.1 Photobacterium sp. 2_MG-2023 | reverse complement strand
AGCCAGCCATTGTATTTGAAGAAATGACTTTGGCTACTTGATATTGGAGAGTGTCGCACTTCGAAGTTGAATTCGGGGGTGAGTACACACTTTTCCCTAAGGCTTATGTTAATGAAGAACCTTATGACAGCATTTATCACTTTGGGTTTAACCAAGGCTGTGAAAGTGCATTAAGTCTGAAAGGTGTGGTTGATACTGAATATATGAAAGATATTGCTCTGAATAATTCTGATACCCGCTATAACGAAGGTTGGGATGACGGTAAAACGGCGTGTGATGATGGCCAGCGACGGCTCATGGAAAGTAGCCACATATTGGCAGGTGAACCTAAAGCGGCAAAGGAAAATACATATTAACTTTATGTGACGGAAACAGGGACATCTCTCGGATTGTTTCCTGTCACAGGAGAGTAAAGTAATGGTTTATATACATTGTTGCCGTTACGTACCGTTAGTAATAAATTTATTACCTAAGTTTTTTGTTTGAGTGAAATATATATCTTACCGTTTGGTTAGATATGGGGCAAAAAAACAGACCTTTCGGTCTGTTTTAGAACGCATCGGGAATAATGTGGATAAGAAATAAACCTAGCCCAAGTTCTTCTTTTTGTTTTTCCACAATTCTGGTGCGTTTATGCCGCTAAGGATTTACCCATTGAATGGACTTGTCCTTGGTGGAACAGCACCGGCACAACAATGTGTACTTCAGTCAGAATTAAGTAACTGCTGTGTTCAGCTGGTGTATGCAGCTCTACAACGACTTGTAAATTCTGATCAATTGCTTTCTGAAGCGTTCTTGTTGTGGATGTTTTTCCTTTTTCGGCAAATGGACTAAATTTTCCATTTCGGGCATACACCCAAATGGTGAAAGAGTGTTCGTCTCTTTCAAGTTGCTCGATGAAATCAACGATGTGTTTCATTTCCAGTCCTTATTGTCGAGTCAATATCTGAATATTGACGCGACTATTATGAAATACCCACAATGAAATTCAAATTCTTTGATGGGATTTATTTGATATTGTGACTTAAGCGATATTTTTGTGAAATTTTGTTGCCCTATTTTGTCATCGGTATAGAAAGTGATATGTACAGTGTTTCTTATTGAGTGATCGTTAAACGTATCTTGCTAAGAAATATCGCTTTTATTGATTTTTTAATACAATCATAATAACGAATAAAGAATTCGGTGCTTGGATGTATAACGGTTATCTTCTCAGTTGTTGTTTTAATCACATGTTCATTTTTATTGCCAAGGGGTATATTTAATGATCGAGGAATCGAAAGTATGCGCATGGGCCATGCATCAGCCTCTTGAGCGGGAATACCATGATACAGAGTGGGGGCTGGTTGTAACGGATGACAAAATCTTGTTTGAATTCATTACGTTGGAAGGTGCTCAGGCTGGTTTAAGCTGGTATACCATACTAAAACGGCGAGAGGCATACCGGCAGGCTTTTGCCGATTTTGACATTAAGCAGTTAGCAGAATGGGGCGATGAAGAAGCAGAAGCAATTCTTACCGGGTTTGACATTATTAAGCACAGGGGCAAGGTCAATTCTGTCTTTACCAATGCTAACGCCGCGCTGGCGTTACAAAAAGAGTTTGGCAGTTTGTCGGCTGCATTGTGGCAGTTTGTGGATGGCGTGCCGATCAATAATCGCTGGGAGAGTATTGATCAGGTGCCTGCGAGTAGTGAGCAATCAAAAGCCATGAGCAAGTTTCTCAAAAAGCGAGGCTTTAAGTTTGTCGGTGAGACCATTTGTTATGCTTTCATGCAAGCGGTAGGTATGGTGAATGATCATCTGGTTGACTGCTATTGTTACGAGCGCGCCGTCATGAGCCAGGGAGCAGCAGCCAACAGCAACACCCAGTAAAACAAGCATCCAATGCGTCTTCTTATTCTCGATGTCAATGAAAAGACAGGACAGACAATAAAGTGGTTGTGCGGAGTCAGCAGCAGGAATGAGTATGCCAGAGCCTTCAGATCAGCATCATGATAAGGGAAAAACCATTCGGACCGTGACCCTGGTGGGCGCGATTCTGAATGTTTTTCTGGCGGTATTAAAGATTGGCATAGGTAAGTTTGCGGGCAGCCAGGCACTTGTAGCGGATGGGGTACACAGCTTTTCTGATTTACTGACAGATGCTGTCATTTTGCTGGGCTCCCGATATTGGATGGCACCAGCAGACAGCGGTCATCCCTACGGCCATGGTAAATTTGAAACCCTGGCTAATGTTTTTATCGGGCTAATGCTGGCACTGGTTGGAATTGGTATTGGCTGGGACTCAATTGAAACGCTCAGCGACACACCTCCACCAGCGCCAGGAATGCTGGCATTTTATGCTGCTGTTGCTGCGATTGTGATGAAAGAACTCCTGTACCGCTGGACAATGCGTGAAGCAAAGCACATCCATAGTGCGGTTTTAAGGGCAAATGCCTGGCATCATCGCAGTGATGCGCTCAGCTCTGTACCTGTTGCTGTCGCTGTGATTACCAATGCCATTTTCCCTTCTCTGAAATATCTGGACCAAATTGCGGCATTGCTGGTGACGGGGATGATTCTGAAAGCGGCATTCGAGATCATCTGGCCGGCTTTTAATGAACTGACCGATGCCCGAGGCAGTGAAGAAGTGGAAAAACGCTTGGTACACATGGCTGAAGAAGACAAAGATATTCGTGAAATCCACGCGATCCGCAGCCGCCAGACGGGGGGGAGCTTGTTACTGGATTGCCATATTCTGGTGGATCCAGAGATGTCGATTGAGAATGCCCATGCGATAAGCGAGCGGTTCAAGCAGAGCGTTATCACCAAGATGGACAATGTCATTGATGTGGTGATTCATATTGAACCATATACCTGTGAAGAGAGACTGGTGAACCCGTGCTCGCTGGACGAACAGCTTCATCAGCAGAAGAAGAAACCAGATCGCTGAGGGCGCCGCTCCTTGAGCCTTTTGGTACTTTTTTATCTTCCCGTCTCATTTGTGATTCTCTTTTACTGCAGTGATCTCACTAGGCTTAAAATGAAAATACCGAATATGCGTGTCATCTAACCGGCTGTATATTTGGCTTTTTTTGAACCTTCACGGCTGGTTGGTAGCAGACTGGCTAATGAGATACCGGGGGATGTATGCCGCTTATTCGTATAAAATCATTACCCTTTGCGGGCGATGTTGAAGTAAACGTTGCCTTGGGTATTTTATCCCAGGCCATTGCCGACGCCACCCAGATTCCCCAGCAGCACATTATGATTGTGTGGGAGTACATACCTGCGGGCCATTTCGTACATGGCGGGCAACTGGCGAATCAGCAACCATCAAATTCGCATCCTGTTCTTGTGGATATGGTTGCCCCCAATTTCAATACCGAAGCGCAAATTGCAGCCATGCTGGAGCTGATAGCCAGCAGTCTGTCACGTACCCTGCCGATTGCGCAGAACAACATTTTCATCAATTACACCCCGGCTTACAGTGATGGTGTATATGACGATGGCCATGTGGTTGAATGGGAAAGTTAACGACACTTGTGCTATCGCTCTGGTACCAGTGATGGCCAGGCAAAACATTTTTTTGTAATGTCATGGAACGCAGGTAATTCGTGTGTAGAATGGGCTGATTTTTATTAAAGTGAGTTGATCATGCTACATATGATTTCTGCGTTGCCACCTATGCTGGCATTATTTATGGCGATTGTCTGTGAGGTGATCGCAACCTCTATGCTGCCTAAAACGCAGCAATTTACTCAACTTGTGCCCACCGTAGTGGTATTAACCGGGTATGGTGCTGCATTCTTTTTGCTTTCAGTGACGGTAAAAGTTGTTCCCATTGGTGTGGCCTATGCCATTTGGTGTGGTGCCGGAATTGTTCTGGTCGCCCTGATCAGCTGGTTGTGGTACGGACAAAAACTGGATCTGTACGCCTTGCTCGGCATTGCATTTATCATGGCCGGCACACTCATCATCAATGTATTTTCCAAGTCTTTAGCACACTGATAATCCGCTATCACATGGCATTTGTTGCTTAGTGGTATCAATCTGCATGGCTGGCCGGGCTGATAAACCTGATCAGCCACACAAAATCAAAAGAAAGAATAAGAAAAATATCGCACTTTTCACCAGTGGAAAGTGCGTAATTATGTATTCGATATGCAGTGGCCTGAAGCTGTTTTTTTCCTGCCCCAGCAAGATGGCTTGTGGCTGAATGCTGTCCAGCCACAGACAGTCTATGCTTTTAAAGCAATGAACGGCTGACAGTATGGATTTGCGCCAGTTTTGTACATGGATAACGTGAAAACGGTTGTTGCTTAAGGGGGGCTGCTCACAGAGGGGGAAGTTGAGACGGGTAAGTGACTGCACGCCCTGTTTTACCTGATCCCATTTCATTGTCATCTGAAAAGTACCTGCAAAGCACACAGACACACCGGCTGTAAACGCTGCGTCTGTTTACCGGGGCTTTCACAACACCAAACGACGCCAGAGCGATGAATAGCCATGCTGCAAATTGGTGATAATATCTAATTTATAACATTTGGTTAGACATTTATCTGGATCTTGTTGCTAATGTAAAAGCTTTGTTATCTTTAGCCCGAGATAAACTGAGATGGAAAGTCTATGAAAGCACGTGAAGCGAATTTTGACGGATTGGTAGGGCCTACGCACAACTACAGTGGTCTGTCGTATGGTAATGTTGCGTCTGCCAAAAATCAGGCGGCGCCATCTAATCCGAAACAAGCTGCCAAGCAAGGCCTGGACAAAATGAAGGCCCTGGCCGACATGGGTATGTTGCAGGGTGTGCTGGCACCGCAAGAGCGTCCAGACGTCCACACTCTGCGCCGCCTGGGTTTCACAGGCAGCGACAAGTCAATTATTGAACAGGCTGCGAAACAAGCGCCTAAAGTGCTGGCTGCGTGTTGTTCGGCGTCCAGTATGTGGACCGCGAATGCAGCCACTGTGTCGCCATCGGCAGATACCGCCGACGGCAAGATCCATTTCACACCGGCAAACCTGACCAATAAGTTTCACCGCTCCATTGAGCATGAAGTAACAGGCCGCATTTTGCGCAGCACCTTTGCCGATCCTGAATACTTCTCTCACCACTCGGCACTGCCAGCGGTAGAACATTTTGGTGATGAAGGCGCGGCGAATCATACCCGTTTCTGCAACGAATACGGTGAGCACGGCGTTGAGTTTTTCGTCTTTGGCCGTCACGCTTTCGATACCCGCCACCCGGCACCAAAAGTGTTCCCGGCCCGCCATACGTTTGAAGCGTGCGAAGCGGTTGCCCGTTTGCATCAGCTGGATCCGACTAAAGTGGTGATAGCGCAGCAAAACCCGGATGTGATCGACCAGGGTGTATTCCACAACGACGTGATCGCAGTGGGTAACAAGAATATCCTGTTCTGCCACCAGCAGGCATTTTTAGATCAGCAGGGCACTTACCGCTCTCTGAAAGAGAAAATGGGCGAAGGCTTCAACATTATTGAAGTCCCTACCAGCGCTGTGTCTGTTGATGATGCTGTAACCAGTTACCTGTTTAACTCTCAGCTGATCGAAACACCTAACGGTGAAACTCTGTTGGTTCTGCCGGAAGAATGTCGCAAGAACGATAATGTCTGGCGTTATGTTGAGCAGTTGATGGCAGACCAACGCGGTATTGATCAGGTAAAAGTGTATGACCTGAAACAAAGTATGGCCAACGGCGGTGGCCCTGCGTGCTTGCGTTTACGTGTTGTGCTTAATGATCAGGAAGTACGTGCAGTGAATCCTTCAACCCTGATGAATGATGGTTTATACGGCCGACTGAATCAGTGGGTTGACAAGCATTATCGTGATCAGATGGTTGAAGCTGATCTGGCGGATCCTCAGTTACTGGATGAATCCCGTGCTGCACTGGATGAACTGACCCAGATTCTGGCTTTGGGATCGGTTTACCCGTTCCAGCGCTAAGCTTCAGTTAAAGTATTTTCTCCAAGCTAAAGCGGTATGCCATTCAGGCTGCCGCTTTTTTCTTTTTTATCATTCGCTTAAATCTGACACCATCAGCTGTGTATCCCTCTATACTTGTCAGACAGAGTGATGCCATTCCGACTATTTCCTGGTTATTCTTCGCCATGGCGATGCTATCTTTTTGATGCCGGGACGGTATGAATATCGCGCAGACAGTTAACATCAAAAGCAGTTAAAATGCGAATAACTATCATTTGTGATATTTTGTTTTCAGACCCTGCTATTAGGAAGACAGAGAATGAAAGAGTTGATAACACGCTGGTTAAAAAGAGATCCGGACCCTGCCACCCGGGACGAGTTACAGAACCTGATTGATGCCGGTAATGAACAGGAACTGACCGAACGCTTCTCTGGTCGTCTCGCCTTTGGTACCGCGGGTTTAAGGGGTATAGTGGGTGCTGGCCCCAACCGGATGAACAGGTTGGTTATTCAGGAAACGGCGACCGGGCTGGGGCAGTATTTACAGCAAACCGTGCCTCAGGCGACCCAGCAAGGCGTTGTTATTGGTTATGATGGCCGGCCAGATTCAAAAACCTTTGCCCATGATGCTGCATCAGTATTAACGGCGCAGGGCATCAAGGTTTACCTGACGGTCACGGTCGCGCCAACCCCGCTGGTGGCTTACGGTGTCACAGCTTTAAAGGCGGCCGCAGGTATTGTCGTGACAGCCAGCCATAACCCGCCGGCTTACAACGGGTTTAAAGTGTACTGGGGCAATGGCGCACAGATTATTCCCCCTCACGATAAAGGGATTGCTGCCGCCATCGACCAAGCAGCGCTGCAGCCACTTGATCTGATGGATCTCAATGACGCCGGCAATCAGGGGTTACTGGTTTGGCTGGATGATGAATTTTATAATGATTACAGAGCATCGATTAAACAAAGTGCATTACTGCAAAATCATGCCAAACCCGATGCGGTCAGCATCGCTTACACAGCGATGCATGGCGTGGGCGCACAAATGGCAGAAACTCTGCTCGCGGACGCCGGATTTACTCACGTATACAGTGTCGCCGCTCAGCGAGAGCCGGACGGGACGTTCCCGACGGTAAATTTTCCTAACCCAGAAGAGCCGGGCGCCATGGATCTGGTTATTGCGGAAGCGGAGAAACACCAAGCGACGCTCGCATGTGCTAACGATCCGGACGCCGATCGTTTTGCGGTGGCGGTTCGCACCCCGGAAGGTCAGTATAAAATGCTGACCGGCGATCAGGTTGGTGTCTTACTGGGGCACTATCTGCTGACCAGAGCGAATCCTGAAACAAGCCTTGTCGGCACCACTATTGTCTCTTCCAGCCTGTTGCAAAAAGTGGCGTCGCGTGTCGGTGCTGATTACTACCAGACACTCACTGGCTTTAAATGGCTGACCAATATTGCGATGGAGAAGCAGCGTGAAGACAGCTGTTTCTTGTTTGCGTATGAAGAAGCACTCGGTTATACCGTGGGCGATATGGTGTGGGATAAAGACGGTTTATCCGCGATGCTGGCGTTTGCACAAATGACGGCTGAATTGGCTTTACAAGGTCGCACCGTGTGGGATCAGCTCGAAGCCATTTATCGCGAACACGGTCTGTATCTCAATTCACAGGTCAGCATTGCTCTGTCACCGAATTCCCCGCCAATCGGCGACACCCTGCGTCAGCAACCGCCGGAGGAAATTGCCGGGCGCAATGTTGTGCGTATTGATGATCTGAAATCCTCCACACGCTATAACGCCGATGGTTCAGTTGAGACGATCGATTTGCCCGCCAGTGATGTGCTGATTTATTTCCTGGAAGATGATTCCAGAGTGGTCGTCCGCCCTTCAGGAACAGAGCCTAAGCTGAAATGCTACTACGAGGTGGTTGAGGTCATTGATCAGATCGACACTCTGGAGCATGCCTATCAGCGTGCTCAAAGCAGTATGGACGAACTGGTGCATCGTCATCAGAACAGCTTGACGGGTCTGACCGACAGGTAATTATTTGCTGCTGTCTGGATGGAAGAACGCCAGCTTTGCCGCTGGCGTTTTTATTGATAGCTGTGGCACAAAGTAAGGTGCGATACAGGTGCTGCTTACGCCAATGACTGGCCTGGCAGGCTATGAGTCTGACGCGTGTCCGCTCAGGCTGGCATAACGGTGCAGCAGCTCTGTCAGTGCTGTAATCCAGCCGAAGGTGTCTGACGGTGCGTTCTTCAGCAGTTTCTCTACTTCCTGGCAATGTTGCTCCAGAGTGACGACTTCTTCCATCTGGAAAGCCATGGCATAAAAATGCCAGAGCAGCAGCCGTGTCATTCTCTCGGTATTCTGTTTTGCCTGTTCAGAGCCGGAAAAGGCGGAAGACACTTCCCCTAAAGCTATCGCTGACATTCGGAGCATGGCGTCAAACTGGGCAGCACGCTGGCGGTCAGCAGTCTGGGTTTCCTCCGGCTCAAAGGTGAACAACTCTTCCATGACATCCTCAGGGACCATACGGCTGAGGATGCGTTGGCTGAACTCTTCCAATTCGTGGCGGGGCATAGTGAGCAGACAGTTTAATGTGTAATCCCGTTGCATCGCTCTCTTTCTCCGGTAAGGCTGCAATGTCTAATGGCCTGTATTTTGCGTGATGATGTGAAGAATTACTACCGCTGTCATTCAGTTACAGCCATGAAGCCCTTTATACATGCGGTCTGGCGTCATTTAGTTGACACAGGATTGACAAAAAATGAGCAAAATTTAGCTATCTTGCATGCCACAAAGTAATCAAATTATGCTGAGTGTGCATATTCAGCAGTTAGCGAAGATGAAGGTAATGACAGAGTCTGAACAACAATCTGCCCATACTTCAGCCCGATATTTGCCGGGTAAGAATTCTGATGGGGGCGAGCCACCACGCCGCAGCAAGTGGAAAATTCTGCTTGCCCTTATTCTGGTTGGCAGCCTGATTGCCTTAGGTGGGCTGGGCTGGACGCTTAATAAACAGATAGCGGATAAATTTGCCGGTCAGCTTTGGCAGCTACCCTCTGTGGTATATGCCCGCGAGTTGGTGCTGGAACCTGGAGCACAGGTGCGATATGAAGATTTAGTGAAAGAGCTGAAAGCCTTGAACTACCGCAAAGTCAGCAAGCCGGCCCGGGTGGGTGAGTACAGCACCAGCCGCCTGAAAGTGGAATTCATTCGTCGTCCCTTTCAGTCACGCAGTGGTCCCCAACAAGCACGTCATGTGATTGCTGAGTTTAACTACAGTTCGGTTAAACGTGTTGTCGATGCGAACACGCATCGTGAATACGGTATTTTTTCTGTTGAACCGCAAATGTTGGGTATGCTGGAAACTGACTCTAACGAGCTGCGTTTGTATAAACCGAAATCAGAGCTGCCTTCTACGCTGATTGATGCACTGCTCGCAACG
This sequence comes from Photobacterium sp. 2_MG-2023, assembly GCF_030547675.1. Lineage (NCBI taxonomy): Bacteria > Pseudomonadati > Pseudomonadota > Gammaproteobacteria > Vibrionales > Vibrionaceae > Photobacterium > Photobacterium sp. 2_MG-2023. The sequence continues at coordinate 57,395 of NZ_JAUOQQ010000027.1, read as the reverse complement.
GAAGACCGTGATTTTTATACCCATGACGGTGTGTCTGTGGTTGCTATCGGGCGCGCGTTTCTGGCGAACATGAAAGCGGGACGCACCGTGCAGGGCGGCAGTACGCTAACTCAGCAGTTGGCGAAAAACCTGTTTCTATCCAGCGAACGCAGTCTGTGGCGGAAGTTTAAAGAAGCTTATATGGCGTTAATCATTGATTATCGCTACAACAAAGATGAAATCCTCGATGCCTATCTGAATCAGGTTTATCTGGCACAAAGTGGCTCGGATGCGGTGCACGGTTTTGCTCTGGGTGCCCGTTTCTACTTTGGTTTGCCGCTGTCAGAACTGCGAATTGATCAGCAGGCACTGTTGGTCGGCATGGTGAAAGGCCCGTCTTATTATAATCCCTGGCGTTATCCGGAGCGTGCGAAAGAGCGCCGGGATCTGGTGCTCAGCCTGCTGCACGATACTCAGAAGATTGATGATGAGACGTATAAAAAAGCCATCAAGCAAGATTTAGACTTACAGCCAAAAGGACATGTCGCCGGCAGGCAGCCAGCATTCTTTAGTTTATTGAAGCAAGAGCTGAACAAACGTGTCAGCCAGGGTTACAAACCGGGTCTGGGTTTACGCGTTTATACCACACTGGATCCTATTTCCCAGGCCAGTGCTGAGGGCGTTGTGCGGGCAAAAATGTCGGCTCTCAAGAAGCAGCACGGCAAACAGCTTGAAACCGCTATGGTAGTTGCAGATCGCCAGACCGGTGAAATCCGCGCCATGGTCGGCGGCAGCCGTCCTGAATTTGAAGGGTTCAACCGCGCACTTGATGCCCGCCGTCAGATCGGTTCGGTTGTGAAACCAGCGGTTTACTTGTCGGCGTTGGCACGACCAGAGCGATTCACTCTGGCCAGTAATCTGGATGACAAACCGCTTACGCTTACCGATGAAAAAGGGAAAACCTGGTCTCCCCGTAATTATGATCGCCAGTTTCGTGGTGAAGTGCCTTTGGTTCAGGCACTGGCACGCTCCTATAACATACCTACAGTGAATCTGGGGATGTCGGTTGGGTTAGACAAGGTGGTGGATACTCTGGTTGATCTTGGCGTTGATCGTGGTCAGATCCCTCAGGTACCGGCAATCTTACTGGGCGCCTTTACTTTGTCGCCGTATGAAGTAACGCAAATGTACCAGACCATTGCTAATGAAGGCCGTCGCAGCGAACTGACAGCCTTGAGCGCTGTGACTGACAGCGATGGTGAGATGATTTATCAGGCATTGCCGACCGCGAAACAGGTGGTCTCTAAGCAATCTGCCTGGCTGACCATGTATGCAATGCAGAAAGTGGTCTCTGAAGGCACAGCCCGTTATCTGGACTCGATTCTTCCGTCACTGAAGCTGGCCGGTAAAACCGGTACCTCTGATGAAGGCCGGGACTCCTGGTATGTAGGCGTTGATGGCCGTGAAGTTGTGACAGTGTGGATGGGCAGGGATGACAATAAAAATGTCAAACTCACAGGCTCTTCTGGCCCGCTGCGTCTGTATGCGGATTACATCCAGCGTCGTGATCCTGAACCGGTCAAGCTGCAGGAACCGAAGAATATTACCGATGTTGCCTATCAGGTTAACCAGCAAGGCGGTTTGACACAGGCCTGCATCGGTCAGGTTGAGTTGCCTGTCTGGGACAAAGACGGCCGTCAGTCGCAAGGCTGTGAAAATAAAGTCTCTACCATTATTCGCTCGATCTTTAATTGGTAGCAGTGACTGGAAATCATCAGCGGGTCGGTTACAATGCCGACCCGTTTTTATATCTGAAGAGTACTCTTTTATGCGGCTTCTCAAGCGTACGGTTCATCCTGATGTCTCTGATTTAAGTGGTTCGATGTTTTACCGTGAAGCAGCCAGAGCAATAATCCTGGACGGTGACAATATTCTGATGCTGTACACCGCAAGGTATCACGACTACACCTTACCCGGTGGTGGTATTGATGAAGGGGAAGATATTGAGGCCGGGTTGGTTCGCGAGCTGCAAGAAGAAACCGGCGCCCGCAATATCCGTGACATTGTCCCTTTTGGTCTCTACGAAGAGTACCGGCCATGGTATAAACCTGAGTTTGATATCATGCATATGAAATCATTCTGCTTCACTTGCCGTATTGACAGTCAGTTAGGTGAAACGCAATTGGAATCGTATGAAATCCAGAATGGCATGAAACCTGTCTGGATGAATATCCATGACGCGATTGCTCACAACGAAGAAACGGTTGCAAAAAACGATAAAAAAGGGCTGTCTGTGGAGCGCGAGCTGTTTTTGCTTAAATGTATCCGCGATGAGCTGCTAACTGTGACTGAGAATGCCTGACTTTGGTGTCATTCTAAAGCAAGTAATTGATTGCATTAACCAAGACAAAAAGTGAATTCGCTCGATAAATGGTAACTTCATCGTTATTTTACACGCGGAATGGACGGAAACTGCCTATGATTATATCCAAGTAATCGTATTTTTGGAGATAGTTATGGCTTTATCAGTTCGCAACATTATTTTTGTCGCTCTGGCGGTATTTCCTCTCTGTGCATCAGCTGCCTGGAAGCTGGATAACAGCCAATCGCAGTTGCGTTTCCTGTCGGTGAAAAATAACAGCGTCATTGAGCAACATGCTTTCAAAGAGCTGGACGGTTCTATCACTGATCAGGGGGAAGTGCAGGTGATGCTGGACTTATCCAGCGTGGACACGCAAATCCCTATCCGTGATGAACGTATGAAAGCGATGCTGTTCAAGGTGTCGGACTTCCCCAAAGCAATGCTGGAAGGCGAGGTTGACATTACCGGGCTGGCGGATCTTAAGCCGGGAGAAACCCTGACTCAGCAAGTGTCTCTTAAGCTCAATCTTCATGGTGCTATCAATCCGGTGAATGCGGATTTACGAATTACACGTCTGGTTGACGGCACGCTGATGGTCAGCAGCCAGAGCCCGATTATCATTGATGCTAAAGCATTCGGCTTAGAAAAGGGAATTACCGCGTTACAAGAAGTCGCGAATTTGAATGGAATATTGCCAAGTGTCCCAGTCTTTGTGAATCTGGCATTTGTGCCTGAATCATAACCCTCTGAATTATTTTGACCTTGGCGGTCACGCTCATTATGCTCTGCCATATTCACATTGAATACAGGGAGTGGTTATGAAGAGCGTGACGGTCAATGGTAAGCAAATTCAGCCGGGAAAAGTGATCTGCATAGGGCGAAATTATGCCGCCCATATAGAAGAGCTAGGTAATGAAATACCCGAGGAGATGGTCATTTTCATGAAGCCTAACACGGCGATTGGCGATGAATTACACGCGACTCATGGTGGTGAAGTGCTGCATTATGAAGCCGAGATTGCGTATCTCTATCATGGCGGCCAGTTCAGCGCAGCCGCTCTTGGGTTGGATCTTACCAAGCGTGATTTGCAGTCTAAGCTGAAAGCTAAAGGCTTGCCGTGGGAGCGCAGCAAGGTGTTTGAAGGAGCCGCATTGTTCAGTGAGTTTGTCGCTTTGCCTGATTCGGATTCCCCGCTTGGATTATCGCTGCACATAGATGACACCCTGGTTCAGAAGAGCGACACAACATTCATGCTTTACTCACCGGAAGTTATCCTGGCTGAAGTGCAGAAGGTCATTCCGCTTGAGGATGGCGACGTGGTAATGACCGGGACACCCGAAGGAGTTGGTCAGGTGATAGCCGGGCAAGACTTTCTTGGTGCATTAACCTGTAATGAGGAAGAGCTGGTCAGTTTTGGCTGGACAGCAAAGGACTGACACCTATTTCAGCTGAAGACAAGTTAACACAAAGCGGTACGCATCCATGTTCGAAAAACGTGATTTAGTCAAACTGGCCAATATGAAAATGCCATTTGGTAAGTACAGTGGTCGGGTACTTATCGATTTACCTGAACCTTATCTGCTTTGGTTTGCCAAGCAGGGTTTCCCGGATGGCGAGCTTGGTCGATTGCTGGCGATAACGCTTGAAATGAAAATTGAAGGGTTAGAAGAGGTTATCAGGCCATTGAAAGGTTTTCGCCTGGATGCTCAGGCTTGATCAACATCAGCTATCAGAAATTAACAGGGAGCCGTCTGGCTCCCTGTTGTGTTTACTGGCTCAGAAAGGCGTAGCCTGCCACAAAAGCATTTTCCTGAAACTGGCGCAATCCTGTGCCGCGGAAATCTACTGACAACGGGCTTCTTTTCAGCTTTTCTTTGATATCGGCATTGCTGATAAAAGTGACATCCAGATCGTCAATCAGCTGAATAGCGGTTTCCATTTTGAAGCTTTCAGCGCTTCCCGCGTGCTTGCCACGTGTTTCACGGGTTTTAATGACGATGTGCTCCACCTGGTAGTCTTCGACCAGTTTTTTGAAGCTTTTCTGAAATTGACGCATCTGTTGGTTGTCAAAGGCATCGCTTAGCACCAGTTTCTGCGATCGGCAGTCAGGAATTGAAAACATCCCTTGTTTCAGTGACAGCAGACAAAGGTTAGCTTCTTTACCTTTCAGCTCAACGGCAAAAATTTTCATGGTATATCTCGAATAATGACTATGGCGGCTATTGTAAGCCAAGATAAGACAGGCTGTCAGTGATAATCACTGCGAGAAGCTGAATTTTTACCGGGTTTCGCTGTGTAGCATTTGGGTGAAACAAGAGAAAGGTTAAGGGGTTTAACATTTTTTAAACAATCTTTTCTGCTTGCGTATAAATGTGCTTATACTTTTCATATCAAGCTGTTGACTGTGTTAAGGGATATAAGATGAGATTCAGACTTACGCCCCCTTTAGTGTTTTTAATTACCCTGGCTGCAATGTATTTGCTGGCTCAGTATTTTCCGGTATGGCGTTTCAGTTTTCCCGGCAAGATTTTATTAGAATGGGTGTTCAGTTTATTGGCTGTTGGTTTCGGGCTGGCAGGTATCATGGCTTTTGCCCGCGCGAAGACGGCACTAAGCCCTCGAAAAACAACACGGCTGGTGACGTCTGGCGTCTATCGGATATCAAGAAATCCGATTTACCTGGGGTTGCTATTGTTACTGATAGCGGTTTTTCTTAATTTGTCAGCCTTTTCCAGCCTGATAATGATTCCTGTGTTTGCCATTTACATGAATTATGTGCAGATTGCGGCAGAGGAAAGGGTACTGAAACACGCTTTTGGCCAGCAATATCAGGAGTATTGCCAGCATGTCAGGCGATGGTGCTGATAAGGCATCTGGTCATAAAACAGGGAGCTATGCGCTCCCTGTTTTGGTTCTGGTGACTAACAATCCGCAATGGAATGCTTAGGCATTAACGGCTGGCCGGCAAAGCGAATACCGCGCCAACCATATTTCATGAATGTCCGTATATTCATATGATCTGTGCCATCAGGGTTATTCAGTACAGCATCAAAATAGTGGTGTCCAAAACAGGCAAGTGTTTCCTGTTCAGAGAGTTTGTGTTGCTGGGCAAAGGCGAAAATACGGCACGAGCCTTCATTGCTGCCCGCTTCGTTGGCAAGCGTTTCATTGCCCAGACCGTTGCTGAATGCTGTCGGCCTGTAATCGTAGTGCTGGTCAATGACACTCAGAACGTTGTCGAAGATAACGCTCGTGGGTGATTCCTTGATGGTTGCGAGCAGCGTATCCATGCTGTTCTCCTGCTTCAGTTATATGGGGGGAAAACGGGGGGAATCCCCCCGTATCAGCCCTGCATAACCGGCATCATGCGTCGGATATGCAAAAGCTATTAGTGAATTCAGGTTTATTGTTGTATTGCTTAACGTTTACCTGATTTTTTGGACTGTTGTCTTAGCGCGTCGTCCAGCTCTTCCGGGTACAGGATAATGCCTTCCTGCTCCAGGTTTGGAAACACGACAATCGCCAGTTCGTCGTCTTCCAAGCCTGGCGTCCAGCGGCTGTGCCATTTATTAATTGAAATCGATTCAGGCTTGCATTCGGCCCAGTCTCCTGTCGCCCAGGCTTGTGCGAACTCCTGATTTGGCCAAATTGGCACACAGTCTTCATCCTCGCTGTTTAACATGACACAGCCGTGTTCGTCGGTCAGAATCCAGATCTGCCCCTGACTGGTCACTTCTTTCAGCAGGTATTGACATCTTTTTTCCGCATCGTACTGCAAAATAGTGTCAATTTGTTCGGTGGATAAAGGGGTGGTGGACATAGTTGGACCCTGTTTTCGGATGTTGATTATTATGATCAGTTGACTTGGCGGAGCTATTGGCAACATTCAGAAAAACGGCCCTATCGATCGCCCAGAATCAACTGCTCTAAGCATAGTGGAAAGCGGGATGGGAAGAAAGGGGGGGAAGGCCTGGCGAAAAAAATGCCAGTAGAGACTGGCATTTCTGATGAGAAGTCTGAAGTTATTTCAGCGTATAAGGTATCCGGACTGTCAATTGGAAATCAGGGGCATCAGCCGTTAACCCCGCTGCTGCGCCTACGTTGATGGTGGTTTCTCTGTTTACGGCATAGTTGGCACCGAACGAAATAGTATCCAGTTGCAGTAATTTCGCATCGTCAGGATACCCTCCGTTCACTTTCGATTTCAGTATGGTTTTGTGGTTCAGGCCAATGCTGAATGAGAATTTGGGGTTGACGGCAAAACCCATACCTGCACCCAGTGAGATGGTGTCCCCCAAGTCAATGGTATTGATTTGCGTACTTGGGGCTTCATCCGTAGCAGGAATTTGAATGCTGACGTCATCTTTAATGTTCCAGATATAGCTGGCATTAAGAAACAGCACGGCAGGGTCAAGCGGCATGATCATAGTGACGCCCGGTTCTATGCTTGGAAAGCCTGAGCCTGTAGGTAACTCTTTGAAATCATTGGTGCTATCAATAGGTACATCATAGGGTGAGCTCCCTGTGGTACTTTTGAAGCGAAGACTACCTATCCAATAGGGAGCTTCGAGCATATTGAACTGGTACTTAAATGCTGCTTCTATATCACCCAGATCGTTACCTTCAACTGTTTTAGTGGTGGGACTGTTGGAAGGTCCATTGATATCCCGCTCAGAAATGGAATCGTTACGGTAAACCCAGGGAATTCTGGCTTCGACTTCTAACCGGTTGGTGATCCCGTAACGCCCGGTGAGGCCAAAGGTCATGGTGGTTCTGTCAATATCACTGGCCCGTATCAGGCCAACAATGAGTGATGGCAGTACGGTATAACCTACCACCGAGACGGTATTGGAGGAGTTCTGGGTATAGGTTAAGGAAGAATCAAGAACGAAAGACCCTTTCGGTGTCAGTACCCCTGGCCTTTCCAGAATGTCTGTAACTGTCTGAACCTGACGCGACTTTTGTTGGGTTGTTGTAGATTCCTCTGCAGCAACCGTGGTTGAAAAGATCGCTATCAGCGCTAAAAGGCTGTGTGTGTTAAACTTTCTCACGATATCCTCACTTTGTTTGCAAAGGTCACCCCAAAAATGGCAGTCAGTTGCACTGACTTGTCATAAGAATAGTCAAGCATCCGATAAAAAGTGATCAATAAAAGGTTATTTTTGTCTTACTTCTGAATCCTGATAAAAACAGTATTAATCTCAATACAATTATTAGTAATGAGAATGGTGAATCCATTCTTAGAAATAAGCACGCTCAGACAAGGTGAATAAAGGAATGCGCGTGTTTTTATTGCCATCGTTTTTATTAAAAATAATACAAACTAAAAAGTGGCGAAAACTAGTATTAAGTTATCTCTCGTGGCAACACGGGAGAGCAATAAAATAAAAACTCAACATATTTGGAGTCTTAATCATGCGTAAATCTAATCTCGCGCTGTTAGTGGCAGTCGTAGTTGCATCTCCACTGGCTCTGGCTAGTGGCTATCCTCAAGCACCTAGCTACGGCGGTGGTGGTTACGGTGGTCATAATGGTGGTTATGGTGATAATGATTCATCCATCGTTGATTCATTTAATGATGATATCACTAAGACAGCCACGCTGACTTATGACAGTGATAAAACCATTACAGATAGCTTCAATGAGGACAACGATACGCTGAAAATGAAGGACATCAATAACGATAAAAGCTTTAAGTACACAGATAACAGTGATAACAGCAAAAAGTTCCACTTCGAAAGTAACTTTAAGCACACTGAAACCTGGAAAATCGATATTGATAAAAACTTCTACATGGCGAAATCCGACCTGAAAGGTGAAGTCATTGGTAATGACGTCACATACGGCGGTGCTTGCTGTGATGATAAAGACTGGGGCCATGGTGGTTATGGTAACAGTGGTTACGGTAATGGTGGCAATCACGGCGGTGGTAATGCTGGTTCGCTGACAGTGACCCATGTGAATGATATGTCTGGTGCCTTTGCCGGTGCTTCAGGTATCAGCCTGGCAGGTCAAAACGCCGGTAACAACTCGCTGGTTCAACAAAGTGCTAGCACTAACGCTGTACTTCTGGGCCAATAACACATTAGCTGAGGGGTGTCAGAGACAGCTCTCAGGAGGACGTCATGAGATATTTAACGCTGACCGTAGCTGTACTGTTATCTTGGGGTGCAGTTGCTGATGAGTTGGATATTCTAACAAGTTCCGATACGTTGAGTGATAGTTCAATGTATGAGACTCGAGGTGGGCAGTACGAGCTCAACATTGACTACATGCAAGCCGATTCGGATATGTACGGTGATGTCGTGGGTAATGGCGCGTATGGCAATACAACTGGTAATAACGTAATTGATGGCGGAGCCTTCAGCGGATCATCAGGGGTATTCAACGTAGTCCAAAACACCGGTAATAATGTGTTAATTCAAAATGCGACCGTGGTTAACCTGACATTGAAGTAACACTGTTAGTGTATCTAAGCTGGATTATTTAATCCGGGAATAAAACTAAATGTTAAATTACTAGTAATTGATATTTGGTTTCGCAGGGCTAACATCATTGCTTCAACATCTATAACATTTACCCAGCATGAGATTTATTTAAATCTCATGCGTTATGGGGAACATAATTGGAGTAACATCATGCGTAAATCAAACGTGTTGTTATTAGCAGCGATTATTGCATCGCCTATGGCGTTTGCAAATGGTTATCCAGATGCAGATAATATCGAAGGCAGCTTCAATGATACTGTTGAGAAAACATTGACTGTCGATATCAGCAAATCAAAAGAAATCGATTATTCTTTCAATGAAGATAACGATGATCTTTATATGCGTGATATCGGTAATGATAAATCCAAAACCATTAAAGATAACAGCGATAATTCCTGGGTTGTGAAGAAAGTGTCTGATGTAGAAATCGACAAAACTTTCAAAAAATCATACAGCATGGATAAAGTACTCGCTGATTCGGAAATTGATGGTGAAGTGATTAGAAACGAAGTGACCTATGGCGGCGCTTGCTGTGACGGTAAAGCCGGTACTGTTGATGTTGAACACTATAACACTATGGTCAACTCGTTTAGTGATGCGTCTGGTATCAGCATTGCTGGTCAGAACGCAGGTAATAACTCTATGGTTCAGCAATCTACCAGCACCAACGCTACACTGTCTGGCTCTGCTAGTTACTAACCAAACCGGGCCGTCGCAAGGCGGCCCTTTCATTGTTTTTACCTATGGAGCCTTTCAATAGCCTTGAGAATCTCCGATAGATAAGAATGATTTCCTGCCTGACGACAATAAGAGCGGCGTCAGGTTAATAACAGCGAAGGGTGTGGTGATGAAAATAAAACTGGCAACCCTGGCATTGGCAGGATTAATGGTCAGCACAACCGTGAGTGCTCTGGACTATTTCCCAAGCCGAGGCGCATACAATGTAAAAGTGCAAAGTTATCAGGAGAAGCTCTTTGGTGATGTCATGCGCCAGCAGTACGACTTTAGTTGCGGCTCTGCGGCGGTGGCTTCACTGATGACCTATCACTACGGCATTGAGACCAATGAAAATACGGTATTCAAGTCGATGTTTGCAAATGGTGATCCTGAAAAAATAGAGAAACAGGGATTTTCCATGTTCGATATGAAGGCTTACATGCAGTCTGTTGGCCTGGATGCCAATGGTTATCGTCTTCCGCTTGAGAAATTTAAAACACTCGGGGTGCCCGCCATAACCATTGTCAATTTCGATGGCTATATGCACTTTGTGGTGATTAAAGGTATCAACAGTGAACAGATTATTCTGGGCGATCCGTCGCGTGGCACTATGGTGATGAAGCTCAGTGAATTTAAACCTTATTATCGCGGCTCGGTATTGCTGGTGAAAAATAAAGTGAAAGAGGGGCGCGAAAGTTTCATTACCCAAGAAAACTACAGTGTGTACAACCCTTCACCAGTATCTGATGCTGTCGCAAGGGACTCGCTGTCAACGTTCAGTATTACATTGCCGGGTACAAACGATTACTAAAAGGCAGAGGCTAGTATGAACAAGCTATCTTACTATGTTGTAGCAGCCACCCTGGGAGGTGCTGCTGTCATGGCAAATACTTCCGCGAACGCATTCACCAAGCCATCGAGTTTGTTGGTATTGAATGATTCGGGCATGATTGCCATGACACAATCGGAAATGTCTGCAATACGAGGTGGTTTCTCGGCGGAAGGTTCGCTGATAAGCATCGGGCTGAGTATTATCACGGCCCTTAACGGCGAAGAGATATTACGCTCGCATATTGCCAATTTCACCATCAGCAACGGGATGCTCACCACTACCGCAGGGTCAGCCTATTCAAGTGGCGAAATGCTCACTTTGAAGCAGGTGGGGGATAACAACTCTTTTGAACGGCCCAGTTTATTGCCCAACAGCATCATGCAGGTGGTGCAAAACAGCCTGGATGGCAGCAATATTCGTATTGAGAGAAACATAGACATTGATGCTGATATTAACGGATACATCCAGCATAGTGTAATGAAAAGCCGACTTGAGAATGCGATTTTGCATACAGGGTATTGATAGTTATTTCCTTCCAATTTGTGTTGTTAGTGTCAAGGTACAGCAGGCTGCTGTACCTTTTTTGTATGCAGTTTTATCCAGCCAGGTATACGATCGTAAAAAGTTCCAGAAATGCCTAGAATCTTAAATTGTTGAATATTGGCCTATTATGTTGTGAGAAGACGCTTATTAAGACAATTCTTACTATTGATACCACGCGTATCAGTGGTTTCTTGCCTATATTTTCAATGAACATTAATAATAAATGTGCATTGAAATGAAGGTGACTTCTGATGGTAGGTCAATGTCAAAATAAAGCACTAAATGGCAGACTAGTGGCAATAGGATGTAACTACGAGCCTTGGATAGCGCTTCTCGAACAGTCAGGTTGGAAAACCCAGTGCTGTTATGATTTAAGAACGGTTGATTCAATCCTGGAAGAGTTCAGCCCATGTATTTGTATCGTTGATTTAAGCAATAATGATTTTAGCTTAAACAGCATATCTTTGAGGGCAAATAAAACCAAACAAGTGAGATGGATTGCTCTGATTAAAAAAGAGCAATTGAAAACAGATGCAATATGTCAGTTTATCAATAATTTTTGTGTCGACTATTTCACTGTACCCGTACCAGGCAGCCATCTGCTGGATACTGTTGGTCACCAGCTAGGCATGCTGGATATTGAATCCAGTTCCTGGCATGAGATTACCACCCAGCACGAGATGGGCTTGTTTGGTGAGTCAAAAACGATCAAACAATTACGTGACATGGTTCGTCGTGTGGCGTTAACAGAAGTTAACGTGTTTCTTACCGGGGAGAATGGCACGGGCAAAGAGCTGATAGCCAAATCTGTTCATAACCTGTCCAAACGTAAACATGCCCCCTTTGTGACGATTAATTGCGGGGCACTCAGCAAAGATGATGAAAAGCTGAACTTCCTCAGGCATGTGTCAAAGCCTGATGAGGAAGGCACAGGCTTTAACGGCACCATCATGCTGGATAATGTGGAAGAGTTAACCAAAGAATTTCAGGAATTACTCTTGTCCTTCATTCAGGCTCCTGGCAATGATTCTCTGGACGGCGATTCAGCCTGCGATGTTCGCATTATTGCGGCAACCAGCGCAGATCTGGACGCCTTGGTAGCTAAAGGGGAATTCAGCAAAGAATTGTTTTATCGTCTGAATGTCTTCCACATAAAAGTACCGACCTTGCGAGAGCGTGGTTCTGACATTTTCTTGTTAGCAGAAACCTTTTTGCAGAAGTTTGCCAAGGAATACAGCACCATGGCATCGAGTTTCTCGGAAGACTCCAAGCAACTCTTGCTGCGCTACAGTTGGCCGGGAAATGTCCGTGAGCTGATTAATCAGGTCAAACGGGCAGCGTTGCTGGCGGAGGGGAACGAAGTAAGGGCTGAGCATTTTGATTTGCCCAGCAAGGCTAATTTCAAGCAAAGTTTGCGTAATATTAAGGATGAAGCAGAGAAAGACGTGTTGGTGGCGGTACTGGAAACACACCGGGGTCAGGTTGCTTCGGCAGCCAAAGATTTAGGTGTGTCACGTGCAACCATGTACCGGTTACTGAACAAGCACAATATTGTGCCTGATGTACGTCACTATAACTCGTCGTTTATGCGTGAATAATCCGTAAGCAGGAAGTGAAACACCCCGCACCAAAGTGCGGGGTGTTTGTTTATATACGGTTTGAACGAGATGAGTTCTTAGTGAGACAACAAAATGATTTCGTTGTGCTCATCTGAATCTGTATTGGTGTAGACACACTCTGGCTGGTCAACCATAAGCTCATCCATGGTTGGCACAACGAGTGTTGCCAGGTTGATACTGTCCATTTGTGTTCCTTACTGCTTATCGTTTACTACTAATCATGGTTTCTGTTTTTGTCTGTCAGAAACACTATGTGTTTGAGATGACATTAACATGACAATGCGGCGATGTGCAGAGTCGCTTGGCTATCATTGACTCTTGTTCACAAATTCGTCGCCTATAAATCAATCGCCCACAAATCAGCCCGAGACCTTAGTATCCGCTTTGTTTAAAGGCCGGAGCCCGGTAGCAAAGGGATGTCCAGTACCAGCGGGCAGTGATCCGACAGCGTTAAGCGGCTGACATCTTTTTGGGAAAACGGATACTGATAGACCTTTCCCTGCCTGAGGGCATCAGCAATGTCGGCAGACGCCACAAAGTGATCGATCAAAGCGGTGTATCGCCGGTATTCTGCCTTGCGTTTGGAGCGGTTCAGACGAACATAGCACGAGGCGTTCACGTCTTTTGTCAGCAGATGGACAGAATGACGATCTGAAGAAGGGGCGCTCAGGGAACGATACAACCAGTCACCGCTGTCTGCCATCCGGTGATTAAAGTCGCCACTGATCAAAAACGATTCTTTAGCTGCCAGACGTTGATCAATCCAGTTTTTCAGTACGCCAGCCTGATAGCTCAGGACACGGCAGGACGCAGACTGTCTGTTGATCTTGCTGGTGTAGCAGCCCGATTTTAAATGTACACTCAGCAGATGTATGGGCGTGCCTGACTGAGGATGAACAATCACATACGTTCCGTAGCGAAGGCGGCCTTTTCTGGCTCGTTCGCCTGATTTGGGCGCGGTGCGGATATTCAGACTGGCGATATCTTGCGGGTCACTGACGGGCAGGGATTGCCGGATAGCAAAGCCAGTGTACTGATTGCCGTCTCTGAAGCTTTCGCTGGCTTTGCCGTGCCGGTCGGAAAGGTACAGCGAGTACTGATCTTTGGGCAGGATTCGCTCAACGGCTTCCTTACTGTCTGCTTCCTGAAACGCAATAATGTCCGGTGAGACCCGGCGGATCACATCAGTAAAATAGGCATAATCGGCATCGGTGCGGGGTACCCGGGGCGTGCCAAACCATTCCAGATTCCAGCTCATAACAGTCAGTGATTGCCGTTGTGGCTGTTCGCGGCCAAAAGAGGACAGGCTGTCTGATGCATAGCTGAACATACTGAAAAAACTGACACAGAGGATCAGGATGAACGTCATTCCAACGTCTGGACGAATTCTGTTTACCCTTGTTAACCTTGCCGCCATCAGACGCTCTCCTGCACTGAAATGAAACACATATCAAAGTGTAACCGACATTTAAGCATTCCTGATTCAGATCAAAGCAAAGCTGCGGCATCTGTCGCTTAATGCACAACATATTGTGTCTTGCGCTAAAAACAGTGTGCTTATTTTGTGTTTGTGGGGTGTGTGGTGACAGTGAACAAGGACAGCGACAACAGGCTGGAAGCGATGTTGCAAGATATTCGCGGACTGATGGGACAAACCCATGCTGAACTGCTGAATGAAAACGCGAATAAAGACAGCAGAGTCATTCCTACTCAGCGGGATTTATTGGCGGGGATAGTGGCAAAGCACTATGCTCGTCAATTTTTGTTGCCTCAGGATATTGCCGATGCGCACGACAGTGGCGATCTGCACTTTCATGATCTGGATTATGCCCCTTTCTTCCCCATGTTTAACTGCATGCTGATCGATCTTGAAACCATGCTGACCCAGGGTTTCAAGATGGGGAATGCCGATATCGCAACGCCTCGCTCTATCTTAACGGCAACAGCGGTGACTGCTCAGATCATCGCCCAGGTCGCCAGCCATATTTATGGCGGCACAACGGTGAACCGTATTGATGAAGTATTGGCACCCTATGTCACCAGAAGTTATCAAAAGCACCTGGACATTGCCCGGGAATGGGAGATCCCCGATGCCAGAGCATACGCCCGGCAGAGGACGGAAAAAGAATGCTTTGATGCCTTTCAGTCGCTGGAATATGAAGTGAATACCTTGCATACCGCTAATGGGCAGACGCCTTTTGTCACTTTTGGTTTTGGTCTTGGCACGTCCTGGGAATCACGTCTTATCCAGGAATCCATGCTGAAAAACCGTATTGCCGGCCTGGGAAAAAACAGAAAAACCGCCGTGTTCCCCAAACTGGTGTTTGCCATTAAAGACGGCATCAACCATAAACCGGAGGACGGCAATTATGATATCAAGCAGCTTGCGCTGGCGTGTGCGTCAAAACGCATGTACCCCGATATTCTGAATGTCGAACAGGTAGAATCGGTGACGGGCTCGTTCAAAACGCCCATGGGGTGCCGCAGTTTTCTGGATCGTTTTGAAGCCGATGGCAAGATCGTGCATGAAGGGCGGTGTAATCTGGGCGTCGTCAGCCTGAATTTACCGCGTATTGCGCTGGAAGCCTGTGGCCAGGAAGAGGTCTTCTACCGGTTACTGTCAGTGCGGTTACAGCTCGCCAAAGAAGCACTGGCGTACCGAATATCATCGTTAAACGGTGTGAAAGCCAAAGTGGCGCCCATTTTGTACATGGAAGGCGCCTGCGGCGTACGGCTTGGCCCTGAAGATGATGTCAGCGATTTATTCCGCCACGGCCGGGCATCAATTTCGCTGGGCTATATTGGCTTACATGAAACAGTCAATGCACTGTATGGCAGTGATGTGCATATTTTTGATAGCCAGAACAGGCAGGAAAAAGCGCTGGCCATCGTTCGTTTTCTGCGACAAGCCGTGGACAGCTGGAAGCAGGAAACCGGTTACGGATTCAGTTTGTATGCCACACCCAGTGAAAACCTGTGCAGCCGTTTTTGCGCGCTGGACAGAAAACAGTTTGGTGAAGTGAAAGAAGTGACAGATAAAGGTTACTACACCAACAGTTTTCATCTGGATGTCGAAAAGAAAGTGAATCCTTACGACAAAATTGACTTTGAAATGGCTTACCCCGCAGTGTCCAGCGGGGGATTCATCTGCTACGGCGAGTATCCGAATCTGCAGCATAACCTGGAAGCGCTTGAGAATGTGTGGGATTACAGCTATGCCCGGGTACCTTATTACGGGACAAATACCCCTATCGATGAATGCTACGAGTGTGGCTTTTCGGGGGAGTTTTGCTGCACCAGCAAGGGGTTTACCTGCCCTGCATGCGGCAATGGAGAGCCTGCCAGAGTGTCTGTTATTCGACGGGTCTGCGGTTATCTTGGCAGCCCGGATGCCCGGCCTTTCAATACCGGAAAGCAGGAAGAAGTCCGTCGTCGTGTCAAACATATGTAACGCCGGGAGTGAGAGTGAACTTTCATCAATACTATAACTGCGATGTGGTCAACGGCTCGGGCACACGCTGTACCTTGTTTGTCTCAGGTTGTGAGCACCAGTGCCGGGGTTGCTATAACCAAGCGACCTGGCCGGTTAGCAGCGGCAGGTATTTCGATCAGAAAATGGAAGATGCCATCATCGCTGATTTGCAGGACACGCGTATTTTACGCCGGGGCTTGTCGCTGTCTGGTGGCGATCCGCTTCATCCGGCTAATCTGGGCAGCATCAGTCAATTAGTGAAACGGGTCAGACAGGAATGCCCGGATAAAGATATCTGGCTGTGGACCGGGTATCTGATGGAAAACCTGACCGCAGAGCAAAGGCGGGTGACATCTTATATTGACGTAATGATTGATGGCCCGTTTATTCAGGCACTACATCATGCGTCACTTATCTGGCGGGGCAGCAGCAACCAGCGGGTATTGCGCAAAGCCGGGCCGTCAGGTGTATGGGTAGAAATGAATAATTATCAACAGTTAGGATATTAACCCATTCAATTTTCATGGGTTTTACTGATAACTGCTAAAGTTATCCACTGTTTCTGTGTATAACTGTGGGAAAACATAGTGCATGAATGATACAGAGGTGGATAAACCCATGGTTAAAACACCGACCAGTGCTGGGCTTAGCGGGGAAATTTCGATACACTTCGCCACCCGATACAAACCAAGAACGACTCGAGTCCTGCTATGTCACGAACAATTATTTACACCTATAAGGATCAGGAAAAGCACATCAGTTTTTCCTACAGCCAGTTTCGCTCCATTCATGAGGCGGTTGCCGCCGCAGAAGGAATTGATTTAACAGGGTATCTGAAAATGGAACAGCAGGTAGAAGCTGTGTCCAGCGGCGAGAAGGCAGTAAGAGATTTTCGTGACAGCCATTTCCGTAAGCTGGGGTTCGGCAAAATAACGCTGGCACCGAAACAACATCGCGGAATTGGTGAAAAATAATTTATCTTTTTGCTGTACGCAATTGCAGTAAGCGGTAAATCCACCAACCTGCCAGAGCGGCCAACAAATGCTTGATGCTGTGGCCGCTGATCCACCCTTCAGTCAGCATAAATATACCTGTGTCTTGCAGCTCCGCAATCTTGGCGAATCCATATGTCACCAGTGCCGCCAGATAATATCTGCTACCGGGGCGCCTTTCTTTATACAGCATCAGAATCAGTGGCAAATGCACAATGGGCAGCAACTGAATCAGAATATACGCACTTAAATCCGCTGCATCTCCCTGAGTGGTCGTCATCAAATACCAGTACACAACGGCAAGCAGCCCGTAGACATTCAATGGGAACAGCAATCGCTGTCCTAACCTCGGCGAAATGTACTCGCTTAAAACAATGCAATACAAGTTAACAAAAGCCAGGCTGATCGGAATGCGATCTAACATTAACCCGAACGGATCGGGCGAGAGATGGTAAAACGCTGAGCCAAGGCTGGTGGCTAACAGGGCCTGAAAAAACAGAAAATACGCGCTGGATATTTCAGGTTCGATAACCTGATCAGCCTGTCGCGACGGGATCTGGCTAAGTAGCCTGATACCCAGCAACCCGACCACGGCAAACGGCAGGTTGGACATGACGTTGGTGAAGTTGTTGATACCCAATCGCTGGTGGTTATCGGCATAATCGTAGAAACTGGCTGGCTGGGTAATCGGTGCCCAGTACAGGGTCACAACAATGAGCAACAGTGCTGACCCAATCAACAGCCCCGCTTTTCGTTGATCCGAACCAGGCATGACAGTCAATGGCTGCTACTTTTTCATCGCAATGAAAGTATGAATGTGCCATTGGCGCTTTTCGCCCGTCAGCTGCGAAGAGACTTCATGGCGTTGCTGCCAGGACACGACGTAGAACTGGCTGAACAGCCGCTCCAGCTCAGGCTTGCTGTGCGTCATTATCTTGTCTGAAAAGTCGGAATCATCACCATTCATGCCCAGAAAGTGACCACAGAAGATGCCCCCCGGATTGACGCACTGTACAATTTTCTGCCATACACCATAAAAATCGGCGCGCGGACAGAAGAACAAAGATGCACTGGCATTCACCAGATGGGCTTTAGGGAAGCGGTATTCGCTGAAAGAGCAGTGCTGCAGATCCAGTAGCGGGTTGGAGGCAGCAAGAGGGTGCGTGGATAACTGCCTCAGGCTCTCCAGATTACTGTCAAAGGCATACACGCGATAACGCTGTTCTAACAGATAGAAGGTATCTCTGCCATGGCCGCACCCGCAGTCAACCGCCACTTTCCCTCTGAGTCGCTCACCCAGTAATTGATGCGCTTCAACCAAGTGCGTACGGGGCGCTTGCAGAGAGGATGGAAAAAGATAGGTTTGCCAGTCTATTGTGGCCATGTATACCTCGATAATGCTCACTTCGTGGTCATTTCAAGTATAAGCGGTGCGTGCTGAAGCCAGCGTTCAATAGTTAGACACAGCGACAATCTCTGTTCATCCTTTGCTTGCGAATTCTCAGACCAGTAATCAATGGCCCTGGCAGACGGACAGAGGTAAAGCCGTTGTGCCGCATCAAGAATTTGATCTTACATTGCGCACAAACTTTGCTACTATTTGCGCCAACAAGCCCGCGAACCAGCGAGCCCCCACTCAAGAGAGAAATCATCATGACGAAATTAACTGCAGACGTACAGGCGAATGCTGAATTGTTCTTCACTGAGTCTAAAGAGACGCATGTGGTGTACGGCCTGTGTAATGAAGAAGGGGATTGGTTGTCAGTTGACTCAAGCGAGTTTGAAGAGTCGGAAGTCATGCCGTTCTGGTCCACTGAAGCGGATGCAAAATTTCATTGTGTGGAAGAATGGGCTGAATTTCAGCCATCTCAGCTGCCGTTAGACGTGTTTGTGCAGGACTGGATGATCACACTTTCTGAAGAAGGAGTACTGGTTGGTCTGAACTGGAACCAGGAACTGGAAGGTGCTGAAATGGAGCCGCAGGAAGTGGCTAAACAGTACCTGTAATCCCCTTCGAATATACAGTGAAAACCGCCGGCAGGCGGTTTTTTTGGCGCTATTTTTTATAAAAGCAGGCGATTTATGGATTCAAAACGTTATCAGGCCGGGCTGGCGAGGCTCAACGAACTCGACCCGGATGCAGAGCAGCATTTGAAGGAAACCTTTCAGGCAATTTGTCCAGAGCTGGCCGATTTTATTATCAGCTTTCCGTTTGGTGACGTGCTTTCCAGAGACGGGCTGGATTTCCAGACCCGCGAGCTGGCGACCATTTCGGCGTTAACGGCGATGGGCAACTGCCAGCCGCAACTGGCCAGTCATATCAAAGGGGCACTCCATATTGGCTGCCAGCCTCAGCAGATTGTCGAAGTGATATTGCAGATGGCCGTCTATGCCGGTTTTCCGGCCGCGATTAACGGCATGACAGTGGCAAAAAGCGTGTTTCAGGAGTCAGGCATCATTCACACTGAGCTGAGCGACTAAGCAGAAGCAGCCTGAAACCAGTTTGAATTCGCTCATTGTAAGATCATGTTTTTAAAGATAATGAAATCGAAGCGTCATTAAGATTACGCCCAGTTGTAACACTATGCGCTCAGTATGTGTGCCCGTTCATACATAAAAACTGATAATGCACTTAACTGGGGAAGTCTGATGAGCAAGGCAACATTTGATCCAACATGTTATAACAAAAGTGGCAATGAAACGTTTCAACAGGTGCTTGATAAGCACCTTTCCCGCCGTACCGCACTGAAAAGCACGCTTGGTCTGGGTGCGCTGACTGCCTTGAGCACTTTTGGTCTGGCCGGCTGTGGCAGCGACAGTAACTCTGGTAAATCTAACGGCGGCTCGGGGACAAATCCTGAAGTGCCAAACCGAAGCACAGCTGTGCTGAATTTTGATTCCATTCCCGGCTCTTTACTGGACGCCGTAGCAGTACCGGCCGGTTATTCCGCCCAGGTGTTGGTGCCCTGGGGCACACCTCTGAATAATAAAGCCAGCGCCTGGGATAACACAGGCAATAACTCGGCAGAGGACCAGGCAAATGCGATGGGGATGCATCATGACGGCATGCACTTTTTCCCGCTTAACGACGCCGCCGATGACGGTTTACTGTGTATCAATCATGAGTACATCGATTCGAATGCGCTGCACCCTCACGGCCCGAGTAAAGATTCTGGCACCAATCTGCGCACCAGTGCTGAAGAAATCCGCAAAGAGATCAACGCTCACGGCGTCAGTGTGGTTCGCGTAAAATTGAATGGGAATCAGTGGGCGATTGTCGATAACGATCCGCTTAACCGACGTTTTACGGCGGCTACTGTGATGGATATGGCAGGCCCGCTGGCGTACACCTCTTACCTCGAAACCCGCTTTTCACCCGATGGCAGCCAGACCCGTGGCACACTGAACAACTGCGGTAACGGCTATACCCCCTGGGGCACCTATCTGACGTGTGAAGAGAACTGGCCGGGTTATTTTGTCAATAAAGGTACCAAGACCGAAGAGCAGAATCGCATCGGTGTATCAGGCTCGGCTACACGTTATGGCTGGGATGATCTGGCCGGTGATGCCGATGAGCGCCTTGATGAATTCACGCGTTTTAATGTTACACCAACCGCAGCAAGTGCCGCCGCCGATTACCGCAACGAAGCCAATGGTTTTGGTTATATCGTTGAAATCGATCCGTACAGCCAGAATGCCCGTGCGGTAAAACGTACCGCTTTGGGCCGTTTCCGTCATGAAGGCTGCGCCTTCGGCAAGCTGGAGGAAGGAAAGCCGATTGTTTTTTACTCGGGGCATGACTCTAAATTCGAATACATCTACAAATTTGTCTCTGACGCGGTATGGGACCCGGCAGATGCTAATCCGTCAAACCGCCGCGCTGCGGGCGATAAGTATATGGATCACGGCACCCTGTATGTGGCGAAGTTTTCAGAAGACGGTGCAGGTAGCTGGTTACCACTGACGATGAACAGCCCGACTACAGGCGGTGGTGTGCTCGGCGATACGTTCGATTCATTGGCCGCTATTTTGCTCAATACCGCCGGGGCGGCTGATCTTGTGGGTGCAACGCCAATGGATAGACCGGAATGGGCTTCGATAGATCCCTTCACCGGTACTGTGTATATGACGTTGACCAACAATTCGAGCCGCACAGAAGCCAACGTCGCAAACCCGCGCCTGAACAACTACTTTGGTCATATTATCCGCTGGGACGAAGGCAGCGATGTGACCTCGTTCAGCTGGGACATTTTCCTGTTTGGCTCACCCGCCAGTGCAGACGCCGACACTAATCTGTCTGGCCTGACTGATCTCAATATGTTTGCCAGCCCGGATGGCCTGGCATTTGATGAGCGCGGTATCCTGTGGGTGCAGACGGATAACGGCGCGGCGGATGTCACCAGTTACACCAATGATCAGATGCTGGCGATTGTACCCTCAGCTATGGTGGACAGTCAGGGTCAGCAGCAAGCGGTCACCGGCGCAAACCAAAGCCAGCTGAAACGTTTTTTTGTCGGCCCTAACGGTTGTGAAGTGACGGGCTTTGCTATCAGTCCTGACTATAAGTCTGTCTTTATTAATATTCAGCATCCGGACAATTGGCCGTATTCTGATAACGCGACGATAGAAACCCCGTCGGGCCAGACGGTTCGCCCTCGTGCCGCCACTGTAGTGATTCGTCGTAATGATGGCGGAGAGATTGGCATTTGATGTCACGGTGTCCTAACCCTTTATCAACCCGCAGTCTGACTGCGGGTTTTTCGTTGTGATTTCTTTTGATTTCTTTCTTTCAATCTCTTCCCTTTGATACATTTTTTCGCGACTTTCCCTGACGAAGATTCCATTAAAATTCACCCTGATGCATAATAGATCTCTGATTTTTAAAGGATGTTTTGAAGTGTCTTCCAGATTGGCCGGGGTCACCGTCAGGATTGATAGCGAATGAGAAATGCAGGTGTGAAGGTTGTTCTGCTGCTTGTTATGACTGTGGTATCTGTCGCTGTTAAGGCTGCGCCATCACAGCCGCCGGGATGTGTGATCCTGTTGCATGGTCTTGCCAGAACAGCAAACGCGATGGATACCATGACAAAGGCACTGGAGCTGGCAGGGTATCAGACTGTGAATATGGATTACCCGTCGACAACGGCAAGTATTGAGTCCCTTGCGGCGTCCGTCATTCCAGCAGCTCTGTCTCAGTGCCAGCACATTGAACCGGTTCATTTTGTTACACACTCAATGGGCGGCATCTTAGTCCGGCAGTATCTGTCGGCAAATCGCATAGCAGGCCTTGGCAGGGTCGTGATGCTCGCTCCGCCTAACAAAGGCAGTGAAATTGTGGATGCCATGCGTGATTTAACACTGTATCAGTGGATTTACGGCCCGGCGGGACAACAGTTGGGCACGGATAAGGTCAGTGTGCCTAATACGCTCGGACCAGTTCAGTTTGAGCTGGGCGTGATTGCCGGCAATTACAGTATCAGCCTGCTGACCTCCTGGCTGTTGCCTTTGCCTCATGACGGTAAAGTGTCGGTCGTCAGTACCCAGGTCGAGGGGATGAAATCGCATCTGGTCCTGCCGGTCAGCCATACCTTTATCATGAACAATCATGAAGTGATTGCTCAGACCATGGCATTTTTACGTCAGGGCCGCTTTATAGATAATCATTAAAAGATTCAAGGATCGCCCGCATGTTTGTACTACCTACACCACGGCTAGCCTTAACGGATTTCCTGCCGTCAGATACAGATGCGTATCTGGCGATGGCACAAGATGAAAAGTATCAGCGTTTTTACAGTGAACAAGATTGCAATGAGAAGGCTATGCGTGATCTGGTCACTCTGTTTGTTGAGCAGGCCAGAGAACGCCCCCGGGAAAAATATCAGTTAGCGATCCGTCTGGCACAAGGCAAGGAGCCAGTGTCTCCTTTGATCGGTACTGCGGGATTACGCATAGATAACAGCGGTGATGCGTCGGTTGGCTGCGGTTTGCTGCGAGCCTGTCATGGGCAGGGCATTGCTGAAGAAGCAATGATAGGGTTAGTCAACTTTGGTTTTGAAGAGTTAGGTCTTCACCGAGTGTATGCAGAAACGTTGGCGGCCAATAAAGCGGCAATAGCACTTTGTCGTCGTCTTGGTATGATCGAAACCGAACGGCTGCATTCCCACCGTTACTTTAAAGGGCGCTGGTGGGACGCTGTCACTATGGAAATGGATCTTCACCGCTGGAAAAAAACGGGGCTGTCTTTCGCTGCACCCGGATGTGGAAATAGCCTCACCTGAGCGGATTGTGCCGGTGAGGTCTGTATGTTCAGGCTGAGGTTCAGTTTGCCTGAGAGAGGTTGTTATGAAAAAAGTGATACAAGTCGTTGCTGCTCTGGCCATACTGCTGGCTGTTTTCTGGGCAGGTATGCAATTTGAACGTTTTCGCTATGAAGATGTGTGTTTGGATATGGGCGGCGGCAGAAACCCGGGTGATTTCCCGATCTGCGTGATTCAGACTCCTTGATCACGCTTGTCTAGAGACAGTATTTAGCAGGTAAAAGAGTATTTTGATTGTAGGGTAACTAATATGGATGTGATTGAGATTCAGGACGTTTCACCTTTTAAGGCGCAGTTAATTCCGCTGTTGCAAAACTGCGTGGATGACGGTGCTTCAATAGGTTTTTTGCCACCGTTCAGCGATGAGGAAGCCGAGGCTTACTGGCTTGGGGTGGCGAATGACATAGGTGACGGGCGTAAATTGTTTGTGGCCTGTGAAGGGGATGCAGTCATTGGCACAGTGCAGCTTGCTTTGACGTCAAAACGTAACGGGTGCCACAGGGCTGAAGTGGAAAAACTGATGGTTAACACGGCTGCCCGCGGCAAAGGGGTAGGAAAAGCATTGATGACCACAGCTGAATTATGCTGTCAGCAATTGCAGCGCAGCCTGATTGTGCTGGATACCCGGGAAGGGGATGTTGCTTCATCCCTCTATCGTAAGCTGGGCTATACAGAAGCGGGAAGAATCCCTGATTTTGCCCTGAGTGCGTCAGGTCAGTTCGATGCAACGATATTTTTTTATAAACAATTAACGTGTTAAAACCTTGTGGGCTTTAATGCTACAGGCAGCACCGGGAGTGGGTATAACGTTGTCGGTCTGTTGCTGAGCAGCCTTTAACTCTTTGACAGCGAGCGTTTTCTTGCCTGAAAACGGTTCAGGGAATTTGCCTCGAAGGCTTGTTCTGGCCGCAGAGACAGGCATTGTTGATGAACCGCCAAAAAATGTTTACCCCCCTGATTACCTGTGTTGCAACGAGTAGCCAATGGCATTCAGCTAAGACAAGATGATATATTTTGCCTTAGCTGAATGAGAAGTTGTTGAATCGTAGGATCGGTCACTATGCTAGCACCAGAGAACCCCAGAAACGAAGTTGAGCGTTTGCAATGCTTGCGTTCCTTGTCTTTGCTGGATACGGATCGGGAAGAAAGGTTCGACCGGATAACGCGTCTTGCCAGGCGGCTTTTCAATGTGCCGGTTGCAACAGTGACGCTGGTTGGTGATGACAGACAGTGGTTTAAATCCTGCTGCGGTGCTGAACTGATAGAAACCAGCCGGGAAGTGTCATTTTGCGGACACGCAATCCTGGCTGATGGCCCTTTTATTGTTTCTGATGCATCTCAGGATAAACGGTTTCATGATAACCCTTTGGTTTCCGGCCCTCCCCATATCCGCTTTTATGCGGGTGTCTCTTTGGTTTACGACAATAAATACAAGCTGGGCACCTTGTGTATCTTCGACCATCAGCCCCACTCGATGAGCAAAGATGAAATCAGGGATCTGGTTGATCTGGCCAAGATGGCCGAGCAGGAGTTGTCTGCCCTGCATGATGCAACCATTGATGAATTGACTCAGATATCCAACCGCCGCGGTTTCATCAAACTGGCGACCAAGAGCCTGGAAAACAGCCATCTTCATGGCACGCCGTTTTCACTGGCATTTTTCGATCTCAATAAATTCAAAGACATTAATGATCAATTTGGCCACCAGGCCGGTGATAATGCGCTGAAAGATTTTGCCTTGCTGATCAGCCAGAGTTTTCGCTATTCCGATTTATTTGCCAGAGTTGGCGGGGATGAGTTTGTCGTACTGTATTCAGGGATGACGGAAGAGGAAACGCGACAGACTATAGAGCGTTTTCAAAAGACGGTCGATGTGTTCAATACCCGGCAAAACCGCCCGTATCAGTTATCTTTCAGTGCCGGCGTCTACAGCTTGCCGGCAGGTAAAGTGATGAACCTGGACGAGATTCTGGCGAAAGCGGACTCAAGAATGTATCTCAGTAAAATGCAATCCTGATGGCTTTAAAACACCCTCCAGCTGCTGAGGCTGGAGGGTGTTGTGTCCTATAATAATTATTTTTTCAATGTTTTTGGTGCAGCACTGCGGCTACGGATCGCTTTTTGTAATCGCATCCGGCGCTCTGCAGCAGATTGATCCGGATTATTGGTACGGCCTTTGCGATCACGGTATGAGGCTTTGGTGTTCAGTTTCTCAATCAGTGCGTCACGTTTAGCAGGCTCATAACCTTCAAGAATGACCCGGCGAATGCGTTGCTTGATGAGTTTTTCAACTTGCAGCAAGGTCAGTTCTTCTTCGCGGCTGACAAAGGAAATGGCATGGCCTTGCTGACCGGCACGACCGGTACGGCCAATGCGGTGTACATAATCTTCGGCAAGAAATGGCATGTCATAGTTCACAACATGCGGTAAGCCTTGAATATCCAGTCCGCGTGCAGCAACTTCCGTCGCAACCATCACCCGGGCTTTCCCTGTCGTAAACTCTTCCAGCGCACGGCGACGCGCACTTTGTGCTTTATCACCATGACAAAGAACGGCTTTGATACCGTCGAGTTTCAGCTCTGTCACCAGGTCATTGGCGGTTTCTTTGTAATTCACAAACACCAGTACCTGCTGCCAGTTCTTTTTACCAATCAGCTCAGAAAGCAGCTCGCGTTTGCGATCTTCATCAACAGGGTAAACCACATGCGCCACGGTTTCTGCCGTGGAGTTTTCAGGTGTGACAGAAATACGCTTTGGCTTATTTGTGATGTCGCCAGCCAGTTTGTTCATCAGGCTGGAGAATGTGGCAGAGAACAGCATGGTTTGCGGATGGCCCTGAATGCCACTCATAATAGTGCGGATATCGCTAATGAAGCCCATATCTAACATACGGTCAGCTTCGTCAAACACCAGAAATTCCAGGTTCGTTAACGACAGATTACCTAAATCCAGGTGCTCAATTAAGCGGCCTGGTGTTGCAACCAGAATGTCGACGCCACTTTCAAGCTGCTTTTCCTGACTCGACATTTTCTTTCCGCCGAAAACAGCAGCAACACGTAATTCCAGATACTGGCTGTAATCTGAAATATTACGTGCAATCTGCTCTGCCAGTTCACGTGTCGGCGCCAGGATCAGCGCGCGCGTCGTATAACTTTTTCTCGGCTTGGGGGTGTCGGCAATTTTCTGAATGATTGGCAGCGAAAAAGCGGCTGTTTTGCCCGTACCAGTCTGGGCATTTGCCACAATGTCCTCACCACGACGAGCAGCAGGTATCGCTTTTTGCTGAATGGGTGTCATTTTTTCATAACCACATTCATCCAAAGCGCGAACAATTTCCGGAGCAAAATTTTGTGAAGCAAATGACATGTTACATTCCTACAGACGGTATACCGAACGAAACGCTAAGCTGAGGATTCCGTTTGGTATGACTGACCAAAACCACGGATTATAGAGCAATAATCATAGCCTGTGGCAGATGATTTGAGCTTTAGCTGAAAAATTACGCAATAAAGGCGGATATCCGGCCTGAAATAAGCCCGGCTTATTTCAGGAAAGAGGAGAGAGCAGAAGTGGCGGGTTGTCAGTAATAATGATATCGACGCCCCACTGGTAAAATTGTGCAACCAGTTCCGGTTTATTCATGGTCCAGATATGAAGATCCAACCCGGCCTGTTTGATCGTGCTCGCCAGTGTTTCGTTCAGTAACCGATAGTCCATATGGACACTGAACAGTTCAAGTTTCTCTGACAATCCCATCAGATCTTCCGGCACGCTGTCGCAGATCAACCCTCGGCGGATATGAGGCATCACCTGCTGGCAACAGGCGACAGCGTTAACGGAAAAGCTCGACAATATCAGCGATTCCTCAGGGAAACCATTGGCCGCAATGGTGTCTGCAACCTTACTGATCAGTAGCTCGGTGTCTGCTTCATCATGAATCTTGATTTCCAGATTGAGCTTAAGTTGGTATGCACGGCAGGCAGTGAGCGCTTCTTCCAGCGTCAGAATGCGTTCATTGGTAAAGTTGGTGCTAAACCAGCTACCGGCGTCAAGTGCTTTCAATTCAGCCAGATTCAGTTCACGTACATAACCCCGGCCGTTGGTGCAGCGGTTCACTTTTTTGTCGTGAAATATTACCGGGATAAAATCCGCACAGAGTTGGGTATCCATTTCAACCCACTGAACCTGATGTTTAGCGGCTTCCTGCAAGCCTGCCAGGGTGTTTTCAGGAGCCAGCGCAGCGGCTCCGCGATGTCCGGAAATCATGTGTGATCAGTACCATCAAGAAAAATGAGACAGGTAACGACTGTATCTGTGAATATGCCTCAGGATTATAACAGTTCAATGACGGTAAACGTCCAGATATTGTTCAGCGATCCGTTGTCGCTGCCCCCACATAGCTGCCGAGTTTGATGAAATAGTGTTTGCTGCAACGGCTGCACTGGAACTTATGACTATTTTTGTTAATGATTTTATCTAACATCGTTCGGCGAATACGCAGTGGAACACTCTTGCTTTTGCAATGTGGACACATAATCGTGCTTTTTTTCTATGAAATAGTGGGCGTATTGTATTCGACAAATTAATCAATTCAGTGATTTACGTCACAAATCACTATTGCATATGCGGCAGGGTGTAATGCATAAGTTGAATATTGCCTAAATGTCAGTCAAATGAAGGTGAAATCTTGCTTTTGTGTTCGGAGAAGAAAAATGAAAGCTCGGTATGAGTGTGTTACCATTCGCCGACTTTTAACCGTGTAGCCGACGCCGCCACCTTAAGAACTGAGGGATGCAGCGACTTTCCGCTTCGCACGATGACGATAGATTGATGAGGAATTTAGTATGAAACTGACTGTGCTGGATCAGGCATTGTTTGACCACTTGTATCGTGACATTAGAGAGTTTCGTACTACGTTTGATCTGGACATTGAGAATCCATCGACGCTGAATGAGCAAATGGACCAGTTACATACCTCGCTGGCAGTAGAAGAACTGACAGAACTGGCGGAAGCTGATTCTCTGGTTGAGCAGGCCGATGCCATTGTCGACACTGTGTATGTGCTGATGGGACGGCTGGTGCACCTGGGTGACAGCAAGGTTCAGGACAACTTGGGTATCAGTTATATGATTGACCTGTTACTGCAAATTGCCAAACGACTCAATATCGATTTCGTTCCCTGCTGGGACGAAGTGCATGCCAGCAATATGAGCAAGGTGTGCCGTAACGAGCAGGAATTTTCGGAAACACAGGCGTTTTATGCCAAGCAGGGCGTAGAGATTACAGGTAACCAGAAAGGCGATTACATCATTGCTAAATGTGCCAAAGATGTTGAGTTGGAAGACAAAGTCATACGCAAAGGGAAAGTCCTGAAATCTGTGTATTATCGTCCCGCCGATCTGGTGACATTAGTAACTAACTAATTTCTGAGTTTCATCATCGCTTGATCCCTGCCACATAGGCGGGGATTTTTCCGACTACTTTCACTCACTGTCTTCGTACTGACGTACCAGCCCTTTACACTTTTCTTTTTTCTGACGAATTGCTGATTATGCCCCGATCTAATGCCACTGATTCCACCCATGCAGGTTCGCTGTCGCGACAGCTGTTTTCTATGACCTGGCCGATGATGTTCGGTGTACTTTCGTTGATGAGCTTTCAACTGGTCGACAGTGCCTTTATCGGACAATTGGGTGTGTTGCCACTTGCTGCCCAGGGCTTCACGCTACCGATACAGATGATCATTATCGGTCTTCAGGTTGGACTGGGTATTGCCACGACGGCGGTGATCTCACGGGTGCTCGGCAGTGGTGACGAGCGGCGTGCCAAGCAGTTAGGTGGACTGGTTGTTCTGACCGGTGCTCTGATAGTCGTTGTTGTCGGGATTGCCATCTGGTTATTGAGAGGACCAATCCTTTCATTGCTGAGCGCGCCGGATAACGTCCGGCCACTCATTGATGCTTATTGGCCGTACTGGCTGTGCAGTGCCTGGCTGGGTGCCATGGTCTATTTTGCCTACAGTTTGTGCCGGGCCAATGGCAATACAGTGCTACCCGGTATCATGATGGTGGTAACCAGCGTGCTGAACATGGTGTTGGATCCGCTCTTTATTTTCACGCTGGATCTTGGGCTTGTCGGTGCTGCAATGGCAACCATAGTGGCATTTGCCATCGGCATGCTGGTGATGTTTCCTGTTGTTATCAAACGGCATTGGATGTCGTTGAACTGGCAGGGCCTGCATGTCATGGCATCGATAAAAGAGCTCCTGAACATTATGGCGCCCGCCATGCTCAGCCAGCTGATGCCGCCGCTGGCTTCCATGCTGGCAACAAAACTGGTTGCCGGCTTCGGTGCTGCTGCCGTCGCCGCCTGGGCGTTAGGATCCAGACTGGAATTTTTCTCTATTGTGGTAGTGCTGGCGCTCACTATGTCTATGCCGCCTATGGTGGGCCGCTGTCTGGGACAAAAGGACATGGCATCAATCACGGCATTAATCCGGCTGGCGGTGAAATTTATCATGGTCTGGCAGTTTGCGATCGCTGCGATTTTGCTGATGTTGTCTGTATGGCTGCCGTCCGTGTTAAGCAGCGATCCATCCGTCAGCCAGCTTCTTTCTGTTCATCTTCGCTGGGTGCCCGTCAGCCTTGGCCCGCTTGGGGTGTGTATGCTGATGGTTTCGGTGAGTAATGCGCTGGGGATGCCGATGCGGGCATTGGTGATTTCCTGTTTAAGGTTATTTGCCTGTTTTCTTCCGTTGATCTGGCTGGGCGCGCACTTTGGCGGAATAAAAGGCCTGTTTATCGGGGCGATGTTTGGTAATCTTGCCGCCGGATTGATGGCCTGGCTGTGTTTCCAGCAAGGCATGCATAAAGTGGTCGCGAAATTCACACCTGCGACTATGGCAGAGCAGAATTAATACCAATCTGGATAAGTCAGTGTTCAATCAATGCGCAGGAAAAATCGCTCAGAACAAGGCATGGCGTGCAGCTCGCGAGCGGTTCTAACGAGAAAATCCACAAGGCAGTGGTTATCGGTTTTAACCAGCAAGAATGATCAAAGACTTATGTAGGTTGGTATAAGTACAAAAGAAGACTTGGAGAAACAATGAACCGTATTTCCCCGCAGCAAAGGCATCGATTTAAGAGCATCAGTTATCAGGACATTGGGCAGGGTCCGGTGATCCTTCTGGGCCATGCTTACCTGTGGGACAGCACTATGTGGCAACATCAGACAGCAGCGCTCAGTCAGCATTTTCGTTGTATCGTGCCAGATTTCTGGGGGCACGGCGAATCTGATGCCGCGCCGTCCGCCAGCGCGACGCTGGCTGATTATGCCAGTTTGATCAATGAATTACTGGAACACCTTGGCCTGGATCAAGTGGGTGTTGTTGGTCATTCGCTGGGTGGAAGCTGGGCGATTGAACTGGGTGTGCTTGCCCCTGCTAAAGTGAAAGCTCTGGCGCTGCTGGACAGCTTTGCCGGATTAGAGCCTGAAGTGGTTAACCTGAAATATCAGGCGCTGTTACGTGAGGCTGAATCTGCTCAGTGTTTCAGCCAGGCATTTATCGATTTCTTTACCCCTTTGCAGTTCGGCCAGAATGCAGAACGGCGTCAGCCTGAACTGGCTGCGCAGTTTCGTACCCGTTTAGCGCAATATCAGGGCGGTGCGGTCAGTGCGCTGACCCAGGCCGGGCGTATGTGGTTTGGTCGCCGTGACAGTTTTGAAGATGCCGAAAACTTTGCTCTCCCATGCCTGCTGCTAGTGGGGGTGCAAGACAGAGTTCGTTCTGTTCTGGAATCGCACCTGATGCTGGATGGTGTGACAGGAAGCCGTCTTGAGCTGATTGCAGAGGCGGGCCATTTAACACCCCTGGAGCAACCGGAAGAAGTCACAGGCCATTTGCTGCCATTTTTCCGGCACACCATGGAATGACATTAGAATAATTGAGGGAATAAGATGCTAGGGATTGTGATCAGACTTTTTCCGCTGTGGGCTGTGCTGCTATCCGGTTATGCCTATGTGCAACCGGCTTTTTTTGTTGAGTTGAAAGCCGCTATCGTACCTTTGCTGACATTTGTGATGTTAACAATGGGGCTGACGCTGAAAATGACGGATTTTCTGGCGGCAGTACAGAACAAACGAGCGGTGAGTGTCGGTGTACTGCTACAGTTTACCGTCATGCCTCTGGTGGCCATAGTGCTCAGTCTGGCATTGGGGTTTAACCCTGAGCAAACCGTTGGTATGGTGTTGGTGGGCAGCGTTGCCGGTGGTACGGCATCTAATGTGATTTGCTATCTCGCCAAAGGGGATGTTGCGTTATCCATTACCATGACGGCAATGTCGACCTTACTCGGCGTGTTTCTGACACCGCTGCTGACCGGCTCCCTGGCGGGGCTGAGTGTCGAAGTCCCTATGATGGCGATGCTCTCCAGTCTGGTAAAAATGGTCTTGCTACCTGTGCTGGGCGGGGTGCTGATTAATCATTTTGTTGCAGGCTTCACGCGTCGGCTTGCCCCTGTTTTGCCTTTGCTGTCTGTGGTTGCCATTGTCATTATCATTGCGATTGTCGTGGCGCTCAATGCTGAAAGCCTGACGCAAATCGGGCCGGTGATCGCGCTGGCGGTTATTCTCCATAATGGTATTGGCCTGGCTGCCGGGTATTTTTCCTGCCGTCTGTTGGGATTCAATGAGACAGTCTGCCGTACCATTGCCATTGAAGTTGGCCTGCAAAATTCCGGTTTGGCGACGGCGCTGGCGATGAAATTCTTTTCCCCGGTTGCGGCGATACCCGGTACGCTGTTTTCAATCTGGCATAACATTTCAGGTTCAATGCTGGCGGCGTACTGGTCTAAAAAAGCCCCTGCTCAAAGTGTGGATCCGTTAGCAAGCTGAACCGACAGGGAAGAGAAAAAAGCAGTCAGTTATCATCACTGGCTGCTTTTTTCATTAAGCAGCCTTTCTGACTTAATCTGACACAACGCCAAAATGGTTCGTTACAGTGTCACTGATATTCAACGAGAGAAAAGACATGCAATCAACAGTTCGTGCCCTGATGGTTCAGGGGACTACATCTGATGCAGGAAAAAGTGTGCTGGTTGCCGGATTGTGCCGGGTGCTGGCAAGAAAAGGCATTCAGGTCGCGCCGTTCAAACCGCAAAACATGGCACTGAACAGTGCGGTTACCGCTGATGGCGGTGAGATTGGTCGCGCTCAGGCAGTTCAGGCTTTCGCCTGCGGTATTGAGCCAACAGTAGATATGAACCCGGTATTGCTCAAACCGAACACGGACACTGCCGCCCAGGTGATCGTGCAGGGCAGGGCTGTCGAGGACATGGATGCCATTGGCTTTCAGGGTTATAAGCAATTTGTGTTGCCTTCAATTCTGGCATCTTTCGCCCGCCTGCAGCAGCGCTACGACACTGTGGTGATTGAAGGGGCCGGTAGTCCGGCTGAAGTCAATCTGCGCGAAAACGATGTCGCCAATATGGGCTTTGCCGAACCTGCCGATGTGCCGGTTATCATTGTGGCCGACATAGATCGCGGCGGTGTTTTTGCGCATCTGTACGGCACGCTTGCCTTATTGTCTGAGTCGGAGCAGGCCAGAGTAAAAGGCTTTGTCATTAACCGATTTCGCGGCGATATCACCTTATTGCAATCCGGGCTTGACTGGCTGGAGCAGAAAACAGGCAAACCTGTACTGGGTGTATTGCCGTATCTGCATGGCCTGATGCTCGAAGCGGAAGATGCGATTTCTGTTCAACAGGTGGAAAAAGTAGACAAACCCTTGCAGGTTGCGGTGCCTGTATTAACCCGAATCAGTAATCACACCGATTTCGATGCATTGCGGATGCATCCTCAGGTCAATGTTCACCTGACAGGTAAAGGGGAGCCATTGCCTGCTGCCGATCTGATTATTCTGCCCGGTAGCAAAAGCGTGCGCAGCGATTTAGCTTACCTGCGTGAACAGGGCTGGGATAAGCAGATTGCCCGGCACCTTCGCCTTGGCGGCAAGGTCATGGGTATTTGCGGCGGTTACCAGATGCTGGGCGAATGGGTATCCGATCCGCATGGCCTGGAAGGGGAACCGGGTCAAAGTCCGGGTTTAGGTTACTTGCCAATTACGACGGTTTTGGAGCCCGAAAAGCAGCTTAAACGCTCTCAGGGCACATTACGTCTGCCAGGCATGCCGTCGGTTGAGGTCAGTGGTTACGAAATTCACGCCGGGGTGACATCGGGTGTGACGCTGGACTCAGCACCGGTTCATTTGCACACAGACAGCGGGAATCTTGCTGATGGTGCAATCGGTGTTGATGATCAGGTGTTCGGTACTTATTTACACGGCGTGTTTGATAAACCCTCAGCCTGCAGCGCTATTCTGAGCTGGGCCGGTTTATCGGACTGCCAGACGCCAGACATGGAACAAATCAAAGCGGAAAACATTGAACGGCTGGCTGATGAAATCGAAAAGCATCTCGATCTGGCTGCGCTTTGGCCTGAATGGAAGCATTTGTTTCAAAAGGTATAATTTTTTCTGGCAACTCAATCTGCTGCATAATAATTAATAGGCAGAGTATTTTAAGGTGATACAGGAAAAATGCCTGTAAATATCGTCTTACAGGTCTGTGTTGGCGAATGGCATGAAAATCAGGCTGAAAGTATAAGAATAGCGTTTGTCATTCATTTTCAATTAGCGTTTGCACATACAGGATGAAGGCGATAAGTTAAATGCCTGTTGGAGTAGATGATCGGCCTGATACTGACCATATCAGGCCACGATATGTAATTGGAAGTAAGCAGTATGCACAAAACAGACGACGTAAGAATTAAAGAAATTAAAGAATTATTGCCGCCGGTAGCCGTGCTGGAAAAGTTTCCGGCCACTGAAAACGCATCTGAAACTGTCTATGAAGCGCGTAAAGCCATTCATAACATTTTAAATGATGAAGATGATCGCTTGCTGGTAGTGGTTGGCCCTTGCTCCATTCATGATACGAAAGCGGCTATTGAGTATGGAGCCCGCCTGAAAACATTGCGTGACGAACTGAAAGATCGTCTGGAAATTGTTATGCGTGTCTACTTTGAAAAGCCACGTACTACAGTTGGCTGGAAAGGTTTGATTAACGACCCGTATATGGATGACAGCTTTCAGTTAAATGACGGCTTGCGTATGGGTCGTAAACTGCTGCTGGATTTGACCGATATGGGCATGCCGACAGCCGGTGAATTCCTGGACATGATCACACCACAGTACATGGGTGATCTCATCAGTTGGGGCGCAATCGGTGCGCGTACCACTGAGTCCCAGGTTCACCGTGAACTGGCCTCTGGTTTGTCTTGTCCGGTGGGATTTAAAAACGGCACAGACGGCAATATCAAAATTGCCACTGATGCTATCGGTTCCGCCAGTGCGCCACACCATTTCCTTTCCGTAACCAAGTTCGGTCATTCCGCGATTGTATCAACGGCGGGTAATGAAGACTGCCATATCATTCTGCGTGGCGGTAAAGAGCCGAATTATAGCGCGGAGCATGTGAATGCTGTGGTTGATCAACTCGAAAATGCGGGTCATCGTCAGAAAGTGATGATCGACTTCAGCCACGCCAACAGCCTGAAACAGTATAAGCGCCAGGTTCTGGTTGCTGAAGATGTGGGTCAGCAGATTGCCAGCGGTAACAAAGCTATCTTCGGGGTGATGATTGAAAGTCATCTGGTTGAAGGTCGTCAGGATATTGTCGATGGCAAGGTTGCTACTTACGGCCAGAGCATCACGGATGCCTGTATTGGTTGGGAAGACACTGAAAACGTGTTGCGTGAGCTGGCAGATAAAGTCGAACAGCGTCGTCAGAAGTCATGATCTGATATCGGTGCGGCCACTCAGCGCCAGCGATGATTGAAAAAGCGAGAGTCTGACCGGGCTCTCGCTTTTTTTTGTATTCAGGCATGGCGTTTGAGGTGATATCAGCCGCCCTGACCGGGCGGGTACTGTGTGAACATTTCACTGACCTGTTCCTGTATGAAGTTGTCTCTGGCTGTCGGGGTCATGCTTTCTGTCAGTTGACGACGGGAAATAGAACGCCAGATAACTTTATTGGTTTTGTTATCAATTAATTCAACGATCAGCTTGCCATAGGTGTATTCACGGAATCTGACAGGGGCTGAATAGGCAATGCTGCTATAACCGTAACCAACTCCGAATCCGACTGAGGTGCCGTAAGAGTCAAAATCTGTCATTTCCCGGATATAGGGGTGAACCGTGATATCAGCCTTTGGCTCTGCTTCCAGTACCGGTTGCAGACCTTTATATCTTAATTCCCGTTTGATGGTGTCTTCCAGCCGCGCTTTATCAAGACTGACAATCGACGATTTTCCAGGCTCAGCAAACTGGAAGGTCTTGTACTGGCCGAAGTTGACGTTTGCATTGTAGTCAGTGGATACCTTGGCGCTGCACCCGCTCAGCAGAATCAGGACACTGGGAATAAATATCAGTAGTAAAGCTCTCATGCCATCTACCCTCGCTAGCTGATGGGATCGCGGTTGCTTTGAGTATAGCGTTTTGGCGGCTTCTATAATCAATACATCTGAGAGTGACATTTTTCATCCGGGAGCAAGAATGAAAGTCGCAGGTGGTTGTTTTGCTGTGCTAATCATTTTCGTTGCTGCTGGTAGTCGTCTGTTGGCGGAAAACCCTGCGGCACAGGGGGCCGAGACAGACATTGTCAGCCTGTCGGTTCATTTCATCGACCAGACCAGAGTGAGCGATGCCCAGTCAGACAAAGCAGAGCGAGCAGATAAGACAGAGATACCCGGCCTTCTTTTTCATCCGCTAGACGGCTATGTGGAGTATGAGCGTATTTGGTGCCTGTCCGGTGATTTTTCAGTTAAAGGCTACCAAGCGCGCATTCAGGCGTTTTGTCGTCGTCAAAAGGGTCGAATGGAAGGGGAATGGTGCCGGGCAGCAGATGTACCGCTCTTTAGTGCCTCCATTGCCCTGATGGGGGAAACGTGCACCCCGGCAGGTGAAACAGCGGTTGTACATGTTTATCAGCCGCTTACCAGCCCGGACTCTGCCGACTGGCAGCGATTTGCTGATGTCATGGGCTATCAGGCGGTAAAGAAGTAGCTCCTGTGTGGCACCGGGCAGAGTTTCATCATCTGCCAGCTGATTTTATCAATCAGTCAGGTACACTTATCTGGACTGACCAGATAACAAACAAGGATGTAGCATGTCAAACTGGCAACGGCTTTTGGTAACAGAAGAAGAGGGTATTGTTACCGTCTCTTTAAATCGGCCTGAGAAACTGAATGCGCTGGATATCAGGTTATTCAAAGAACTGGATAGCGTCAGCCAGTCTTTGCGTAAGCGAAAAGATATTCGTGCCATTATTTTAACCGGTGAGGGCGGTAACTTCAGCAGTGGCCTGGATGTTAAGAGTGTAGCGACCTCACCGAGCAAGGTGTTGGGAGTGCTCAAAAAATGGATGCCGGGCAATGCCAATCTCGCCCAGCGGGTATCGCGCAACTGGCGCCGTATTCCCGTGCCAGTGATTGCTGCGATAGAAGGGCGTTGTTATGGCGGTGGCATGCAGATAGTGCTGGGGGCCGATTTTCGTTTTGCCACACCGGAATCTGAACTGTCTATCATGGAGATACGCTGGGGCCTGGTGCCAGATATGGCGGGCTTACTGTCACTGCGCGAGTTGGTGGCAAAAGATGTGGCGATGAAGCTCACGATGACCGGCGAAATCGTATCCGGCTCTCGCGCGCAGCAACTTGGCCTGGTCACGGAAATTCATGATAACCCACGCCAAGCCGCGCAAGTGCTGGCTCAGCAGTTCTGTCAGGCGTCGCCAGATGCGATTGCTGCCATCAAATCAACCACAACCAGCAGCTGGTCTCGCAGCGAACGGTATTTGCTGGCCAAAGAAACCATCAGCCAGCTGAGGTTGATTCTGGGGAAGAATTTTCACATCGCCGGATACAGGCAGCGTAACAAAGCGGATAAACCCTATCGGCAACGCCAGTCATTTTGGTAACAAATCCATGGGCTTATCTGTTCAGCAGGCTTATACTTTCTAAAGACCCCGCTGGAGGAGAGCCTGTTGGATCAAAGTGACAAAGACGCCATCTGTTTTATTGGCGCAGTCGTTGTGGTTTGTTTTGTCGTACAGGTTGTCAATGTACTGCTGAATGGCTACCTGCTGGATTTTGGCTTGCTGCCAAGACACCTTAACCATGCGATAGGCCTGTTAGCCTATCCGTTTATCCATGGCTCGTGGGCACACCTATTCAGTAATATGGTGTCATTTTCAGCCCTGGCTTATCTGGTGTCACGTTCAGGGACGGCCAGATTGATCTCTGTCTTTATGATCAGTTGGGCGGTCAGCGGGGCAGGCGTGTGGTTATTTGGCCGCATGCATTACCATATTGGCTTAAGCGGTATTATCTACGGACTCTGGGCGTATCTATTGGTTTATGCCGTGCTCAGACGTAGTATCAAGTCGATGGCGATTGCTTTGATTGTGATGTTTTTTTACGGCCCGATGCTGACGGGGATCATTCCCGCGCATAGCTGGATAAGCTACGAAAGTCATTTGTCCGGTGCGCTGGCCGGTGTGATGGCCGGCTATGTGTTCGCCCGGCGGGATAAAGCCAAAGCCATAGCAAATGTTGAACAATAAGAGGATGACGCATGTTAATTACCTTTCACTCCCAAGCCAGTGCCAACATCACCATGTTTGGCGATGTGGCAAAACAACTGATTCATATGATGGGATACTGCGAAAATATTCCCGGTATCATTGATGTCGATGACGTGCCGCAAGCGTTGTCGAATCTGCAAAGTAAACTGGCAGAAGCAGAAAAACAAGAAGCGGTTCAGCAGGCTGAAACAGAAGCGGAAGAGGATCCCTGGGAAGATCAAGAGCCACAGATCAGTATGATGACAAGAGCCAGACCACTGATTGAGATGCTGGAATCTGCCATCGCGGATGAGGTCGTGGTGATGTGGGAATCAGACAACTGATTCACTCGACCAGATGAAGTGGTGCAAAAGGATCGTCGTCCGGATCGTTGCGCCACAGGTATTCTGCGTCAATGGCAACCTTACGTGCTGCTTCCTCCCCCATTAAAAAGGCAATGAGACCAAGCGACATATCCAGCCCTGCGGCAGTGCCGGATGCGGTAAAGGTGTTCTCATCCTGAACCCATCTGGCAACAGGCTGCCATTGCACGTTATGGTTGAGCTCACTGACCCAATGATACTGGTGTTTGCTGGTGGTTGCGGCTTTGTGATCCAGCAGTCCGGCCTGAGCCAGCAGTGCCGATCCGGTACAAACGGCACAGCAAATTCTGGCTTTGCGGCCCTGGCGGCTTATCCATTGAAGCAGCTGAGGGTTGTTCAGACTGGCTTTGACGCCTTTACCACCAGGTACCAGTAACAAATCGCAGAACAGATCGTCATTAAAGTCGGCCTCAGTCATCAGGCTGACACCCTGCTCACTGATAACGGCTGAGGCGTTCTCAGAGACCAGAGTCACTGTAATCTCTTCTTCGAGCGCGTTCAGCAGCGTCAGCGGGCCACTGACATCCAGCAGGCAAAACTCTGGAAATAAGGGGATCACAATACTGATTCCACGCTGTTTGTCTGGGGCAAGGGCTTCTGTCATCCTGTCACACTTTAAATTGCTCAACCTAACGTAAAGCATAGTTGTTTAACTGGTTATCCAAAAAAATCCTGCCAGACCAGAGGTAATATTTTCTCTATGGTATGGCAGCCCTGAGACAGAGATATCGCTTACATGACGGTCAGACTATCGATTCGAAGTTATTCTCTGGTAATGCGTGCTCATTTACATACGTATCATCAGTTAGTGCTGCCCCTGCATGGCAATATAACCATGACATTGCCTGGTTACTCTGGAAAGGTCGGACCTGGGCAGTGTGTGGTTATCCGGGCTGAAATGATGCATGAGTTTAAAGCGGATGAAAAATGCCGTTTTCTGGTTGCTGATCTGGACAACTTGCCAGAGAGCATGCAGCAGTTACCCCGACCTGTATTTGCGACTTCGCCTGAACTGGTCGCCTATTGTCAGTTTCTGGAACTTCAACTGACACAGTCGGCACAGCCCGGTTTGATAGAGTCAATGTCAGCGCTGTTTTATCACTTATTGCAGAATCAGGTCATTCCCGCTTGTCGTGATGGCCGGATAAGTGAAGCCGTACGTTTTCTTAATGAAGACATCAGTCGAACACCGTCTCTTGGTGAACTGGCGGTACGGGCCTGCCTCAGTCTCAGCCAGTTCAAGACGCTGTTCAAGCAGCATATGGGGATGACGACGGGGCAGTACTTGCTCACTCAGCGTATGACAAAAGCCAAAGCGCTGCTGGCGCATTCAGATTTACCTGTTTCCCTGATTGCCGAGCGGGTAGGCTTTACGGATGTGTCAGCATTCAGCCGTCGTTTTTCGGTGTATTGGGGGGAAACGCCCCGACAGATACGCCAGCGGTGAGAGTTCGGCTTCTGGCAATACAAAACCGGCTTTTCAGCAAAAACGGCGGAATAATTCTGCGCTAATTTCTAACCTCTTTTAATCAGTGAGGCAGGAAAGAGTATGGATATTTGCTGGCAGGATTTCGAAAAAGTGGATCTCAGAATCGGACAGATCATTGCCGTCGAAGCTTTTCCGGAAGCAAGGCGGCCGGCGTTTAAGCTCTGGTTGGATTTTGGTGAGGACATAGGCCAGCGTAAAAGCAGCGCGCAAATTACCGACTTATATGACGCAACAACGCTGGTCGGTAAAAAGGTGATGGCAGTGGTCAACTTTCCGGCCAAACAGATCGGCCCCTTTATGTCGGAATGCCTGGTGACCGGATTCTATCGCGAAGATGGCTCTGTCGTGCTGGCTGTGCCGGATCAGGATATCCCCGTTGGTGCGCGGCTCGGATAAAGCAGTCAGAAAGTGGTCAGGGCAGACAGCGGATAGAGTACCCGCTGTCTGTGGATGATTTATGGTTTGTGAATTTTACCCAGATAGAGGTAGGTGTCGTAGTCGAAGGTCAACTGTCCGTCGATCTGGTGAGTATGAAATAAAGTCGTCAGGGCATCAGTGAGCGCATGGTAAGCGGCGCTGTCTTGCGGCGGGCAATAAGACGCTGAACGTACTCTGCCGATAAAACCGTCTAAGTCGAAATATTGCCGGTATTCAAAGGCCAGTTTTTGCATTTGGCCATCGGCAAAGAAATGACTGAGATCGCCGTCGGTCAGATTCATGTGATTGACGCTGGTGTAATCCGTGCCGTACTGGGCCAACAGGTCATCATACTGCTGTTGAATCGGTGTGCAGAGCTTGCGCTGATTCCAGATTAACGCGAGATGCGCGCCTGGTCTGGCAATGCGCTGAAACTCGCGACGGGTTTGCTCATTGCAAAACCAATGAAAAGACTGGGCGGCGGTGATCAGATCAACCGACGCATCAGCTAAACCTGTGCGTTCAGCAGGTGCGGCCGAACTGGTATAGCCAGAGTATTCTGCCAGTTGCTGATCAGCAGCAAACCGCATGGCGTCATTGGGTTCAATGGCGCTCACCTGAAGCCCTTTATCGAGCAGCAATTTTGTCAGTATGCCGGTACCCGCGCCGATATCGGCAATCTGTGACTGACTATCGAGATGGGTTTGAGACACTAACGTCTCGATCAAGGCGAGCGGGTAGCCGGGGCGATATTTCAGATAGTCATCGACCCGGTCTGAAAAGCGTTCTGTATTCCCTGTCATAGCAGATGATTCCTTGCATTTAGTGATACGATTACCGGTTATTGAATCAGTTGCAGCCATTGTGCTGGCTTTTCAAACATATAAGCGGGATGCTCAGTTTCCAGCTCTTTGCTTGAACCATAGCCCCAGAGCACACCGGCAGATTGCAGGCCATTCTTGCGGGCCGCTGTCAGGTCAACCGCTCTGTCGCCAATCATGAGTGAATGCTGGCTGATCGTGAACCGCTGCCGCAAGTCTTGCAGTTGCTGCCACTTTTCAATCCCGACATCGCCACCATTGATAAATTCGAACAGGCCGTCCAGGCCGAACAGCGTCAGAATCTGTTTGGCAAAGACAGCAGGCTTTGACGTGCAGATACCCATGTGTATTTTCTGATTGTGCAGGGTAAGCAGGGTGTCTTTTACACCGTCATAAAGCCTGTTTTCAGAATAACCTATGTCTGCGTATCGCTCACGGTAGCGGGCCACCAGATCGGCGATGAATTGTGGGTCATGATTGCCCGTTAACGCGATAAACGTCTTGTCCAGTGGTGGGCCAATGTAGCTGGCTATCTTCTGCTCGGGCAATTCGGGCAGCCCGCCATGGGCGAGGGCGTAATTGAATGATTTAACGATCCCCTCTTTGGGGTCACTGATGGTGCCGTCCAGATCAAAAATCAAGATGTCATGCTTCATTTATGCGGTCTCCTGAACCTATAGCGTCTAATTATGTGGTGGGTACACCAACAAACAGTGCCATGCTGAACATTATCCAGTCATTGATAATATGGGCGCCGGTAGAGACCCAGATACTTTTGGTCTTGAGGTAAGCAAGGGATAACACCAGCCGGGCGGTTCCTATGACTAACAGACATTGTAAGAGGTTCCAGCCATAGGTGGGTAAATGCGCCAGGCCAAAAATGACGGCGGTGATCACCCATGCCAGAATAATCGAGCGCGTTCTTGAAAAGTGGCAGTGGGAATAGAAAACATGCATCAGCGCCAGGAAAGGCAGAATAGTGAAAATTTCTTCGCCAAACAGCTGTGGCAAGGTCTTGAGAAAAAACAATACTTTTTCTACGGTCGTCATGTCTGACAACTGTGCCAAAGCATGATTAGGGTTGGCACCAAAAAGTTTGACGACCAGTAAACCGAGCAAGACGCTGATTACTAGATTTAACAGACCAATACCTATCATCCATTTGAGATGATTAAATGACATCGGGCGAAAGATTGCGCGCCAGTGGAAGGGAGCTATCCGGGCAAGATAGAAAAGAGGAATGGCAAAAAACAGGATGGCGGGAATGAATTGTCCAAATGGGGTGGCAAAGAGTGGGATGGGAGTAATCAATACCGCAAACCCAGCAAAGACTAGTACCACAAGGAGTAGCCACTGGCGGGGGCTGAAGGCAGCAGGTTTGTCGTTATAAAAAGGAAAATCGTCAATGGTTGAATCATTCTTGTCTATTTTCATTGCTTTCCCTACTTATTTATGTGCGTCTGATTGTACATGGTAAATGCGTGCTGGTCAGCATTCGTTAACTTGCGTAACATGGACCACAGAACTGATTGATAAGGAATTTATCATGCCTCAATTAGACTGCGTTGAAGTCAATCCTAAGGTCA
The DNA here is from genome assembly GCF_030547675.1 of Photobacterium sp. 2_MG-2023. Taxonomy (NCBI): domain Bacteria; kingdom Pseudomonadati; phylum Pseudomonadota; class Gammaproteobacteria; order Vibrionales; family Vibrionaceae; genus Photobacterium; species Photobacterium sp. 2_MG-2023. The sequence goes on along the minus strand of NZ_JAUOQQ010000027.1, from coordinate 14,700 downwards.
AACCCACTGCTTCTGTTATCTGGTTGCACGGATTGGGATCGAATGGCCATGATTTCGAAGCCATTCTCCCTGAATTAAAGTTACCTGCTAATTCCCCTGTGCGCTTTATTTTTCCTCATGCACCGTCGTTGCCTGTGACAGTTAATGGCGGAATGGTGATGCCAGCCTGGTACGATATTCTCGAAATGGGTATCGGCCGGAAATTGGACAAAGAACAGTTGCTGGAATCTGCCGACAAAGTGGCGGATCTGATTGACCGTGAACGTGGGCGGGGCATTACGAGTGATCGGATCATTCTGGCCGGTTTCTCTCAGGGAGGGGCTGTGGCTTATCAGGTCGCGTTAACCTATCCGCATCCATTGGCCGGTTTACTGGCGCTGTCCACCTATTTTCCGACCGCTAAAAGCATTGATGTGGCACCTGCTAATCGCCACCTGCCTATCGAAGTGATGCATGGCAGCTTTGATCCTGTCGTGCTGCCATCCATGGGTAAATCGGCAGCAGAAGATTTACAGGAGCTCGGCTTTCAGCCCCAGTGGCGGGTTTACCCCATGGAACATCAGGTGTGCATGCAACAGGTTAAAGATATTGCAGACTGGCTGAAGCACACCTTAAATATCGATAATTAGCCTCGCTCGTACCCGGTTCGTTATTGACCCGACTGAGCCGGGACTATTTCCCGGCAATTTTACTGGCAAGTAATCCTTGCAGCTGGTAGATATTGGTTTTGCTGCCAAATTCCATACCGATTGGATCATGCTGGCCTGAAATCCAGATTTTTAACTCTGCGTCTAAGTCAAAATTGCCAGTCGATTCCACCAGAAACATGGTAATCGACTTATAAGGTATTGAACGATATTCCACTTTTCGCCCTGTCATACCTTGTTTGTCTATCAGCAATAAACGGCAGTCGGTCAGGATCAGCATGTCTCTTATCAGCTTGTAGGCCAGCTCAATCTTTTCATTAGGCCCCAGAATGATCTGAAGCTCTTCCGTCGCTTCAGAAATCGCCATTTCTCCGGCATTGCCCAGTAGTTTATCCAGTAGGCCCATGGTGTTTTCCTTTTTAATTATTGAGTTAGTCAGTAATTTGCTTTGTGTGGCGCTGATTAAACAATACGCATCAATGCAGAAATATACCAGCTCGGTATATTGACAGGTCAGAATGGACTTGTATATTTATACAGTGCTTTTTTTTGTTGTTCATTAACTGGAGAATGATAATGCAAAAGGAAAAATTGTCTGCGAACTGGCTTGCTTATGTCGAAGTACAGGGGCCATACGGTGAGAATTATGATCCGGCATTAAGCACCCTGTTTGGCTGGGCGGCACAGCAAGGGCTGCAGGGAGGGCGGTGTATTTTCGTCTACCTTGATGATGTGGAAAAAACACCACCGCAAGAATGCCGCACCCGTGTCGGCATCACTGTGCCTGAAAGCACTCAGGTAGAAGGCCCGATTGCGCTGACTCATTTACCGGGTGGCGATTACGCAACGTTACGTAAACAAGTAACAGATAAGACGCAATACGGGAGGTACTGGCAACAGCTGCATCAGGAGATAGCGGAAGAGACCAAAATGCAGTTCGATGATGAGCGACCGTGTTTTGAGTTGTACCACAGTGTGGATGAAGCAAATGATATTTGTGACACCAGTTTCTGCATTCCGGTTAAGTAGGGAACTACTGTTGGTATCGCAGCCACCAACCCAGGTGAAATGTCGGGGGCTGGTGGCTGTAACCGGATAACGGTATACCAGAAATCAGAACAAATTAGCGTTTATCTAAATCCATGTATTCCAGCATTTCAGACAATTGCCGGTTGCGTTCAGCCGTGAGTATTCCCAGCCAGTCCTGCATGGTCAGGGTAGTGTTCAGAGAAGCCAGCATCATTGCGGTTTGTTCTCTGTAAATCAGCCAGGCTCTCTGTACGCTTTCAACATCCCGAGCAGTGACTTCCAGGTTAAAGTCTTCAATCGGCCCCATTTTCAGGCGCTGAATCAGGCTGTCATAAGTCTGGCTTAATGTAGAATCGGCTTCATCTAACGATGGAATGTCTTCTGGCTGGTTACCCGCTAACGTGTCCAGAATTTGCGACAGATATCTGTCGTTTTGGTTAGATACCGATTCAATGCGAAAGGCCGTATGGCTGCTGCCACCGTGAAGTTCTTCATGTATTGCTCTGTGCTCAAAGAAGTCTTCTGCCATTCTGACCGCGTTTTTAATGGTTTGCTGCTGAGAAACAGGCAACTGTTGGATAGCGGTATCCTGTCGTTGTTTTCTTTCAATATGCTGTTCACCGGCAAACCGATTGGCACAGAAAGCCGAGCCAACACCGCTAGTGATGTATTGGCACAAATCAAATGTGAATGGCTGATTATGTTGCCAATGATCAAACGCATCCTGTACGGCATACTTCTCTTCTGCAGGCGCGAATCCGCCTTCGCAGATGAGCTGTAGCGTAAGCTGATTCTTTTCTGTCAGGGGGTAAGTGGAACCTGTTGAGACCTTCTCTGCTATTTCCCACACTTGGTACAGTGTGTTATCAGCCTGTGCCAGCAGATAAGCCTCGCGGTCTGCCGGCGTTAATGCTGCCAGCTCAATATGACCCACTTGTGAACACATTTGTTCAATACTGAGTTCTGGGTGATCGCCAGCCAAGGCTGATAACGGGTAAATAACGGAAAGCGTAATAAGAGACAGGGCTGAAGCCTGAATTAAAGGGATGCCTTTGATGGTGTGTCCTGACATGGTTAAGGTGTGATGGAACGTAATGAATGGCGATAAGATCGCAGGTTGTTCGTGAAAGAACAAGGGGTGAAATCAAAAATAAGCAGGAAAATTGCAAAGCATTGGCCTGATGCGATTCGGGTCATAGAAAAAAGTCGCAGCAGGCCAAAAACAGGGAGTCTGGTTACTGAGCTTGCGTCAGTAATTGTTCGATACTTTGCGTCAGTTTAGGATCGTTCGGCTTGGTGGTACTGGCAAAAACGGTGAGTACTTTGCCATTGCGATCGACCAGATATTTGTAGAAGTTCCATTTGGGCGTGATACCCAAGTCGTTAGTCAGTTGCTTAAACACAGGGTTGGCGTCGCTGCCGCGAACAGCGCTGCGATTCATCATGGGAAACGTTACGCCGTAATCCAGGTAGCAGACTTTTGCCGTGTTTTCTTCATTGCCTCTGTCCTGGAAGAAGTCATTGGACGGGAAACCGATAACGGCAAACCCCTGGTCTTTGTAAGTCTGATACAAGGTTTCGAGACCTTCATACTGAGGGGTGAAACCGCACTGGCTTGCGGTATTGACTACCAGCAGAACCTGACCTTGAAATTGCTGGCATAAATTCACGGAATCAGCACTGTTAAGTTTAGTGAACTCATGGTTTAACAATGGCGGACATTCAGGTTCAGCGGCTTGCACTGTAGTGAAAGTCGCTGACGCAGTGGCAATAGCAGTCGCTAGAATCAGGTGTTTAGTCATTGGGCGGAGCATAAGTGAATCCTGTCGTGTGAACCAGCCACAGCCGAGAGGCTATTTAAAGCTGTATGTTGATAAATTCTAACGTCTTATCGCAACATTGCGAGACATTCACCAGATTTATTTGGCATGCAGTAAGAATTGATGCACAAAGTCTTGCAATCCGACAGACAAGCTTTAACGTGTGGCAGTTATTGATAGACACTTTAATTGTAGGAGGGCGCTTGAACAGACCCAAAAACAGCGGATGGCAGCGATTGCTGACGGCTTTTCAGTCCGTGATGGACTTTCAGCAGAGGATCTGGGTCGTCAATGTCCGTGAAAGCCGTTTCCAGGATGAGTCATTCATAGTGAGTGAAGACAGCTTTACAACACCGCTCCAGTGGATGAGCAAGAAAGGTTACAGTGAAGCGATGCTGAGTGAAGTAGAGAGCATGAAGCGCTCTCAGGTGCTTGAGTTTACATTAGGCGATAGCCATCATAGTGTCATGCGAGTGAAGTAACTCGTTTCTCCTTTTCTCTGCTGTGAATAATGACCAGCGCAGCCTTGTTTAAATCAGCCCTATCTCTTTAGTCTTCTGAAAAATAAATCAAATTTAAAAATTATCAAACATTTTCACTTTCGAAAGTGCGCATTTTTATGCGTTTTTTCGTCTTCTTTGTGATAAAAAAGTTATGGTTTAGATCAAATTTTTAACATTAAGAAGATAAAAAATGCTCGTAGTCGCAAATACTAGATGCAGTGCAACTGAAGTGACTGTTGCGCCACATGAAAGAATAATGTTGATAACGAAGAAGAATGACTATGAAGACACTTTCGACCTACCTCACCTTAGCAACACTCCTTGCGGCGGGTTCTGCTCAGGCCGCGTTGAGCGATTACAAAGTCGTCCTGGTTCATGGCTTCCAGCCTGGGCAGTTGCAATCAAAACCCGACAGTAGTCAGGTTAATCTGGACGGGGCCTCGTACTGGCAAGATTATTGGCAATCCCGTGCTGATGCCCGTATCGACTGGCCATCTCACGAACGGATTACGGGAAAAATATCGACAGATTACGTGTGGCCTAAGCTGAAAGCGTTTTCGGAGCAAGGTTTATGTCATCCAGGTTGCGTGTTTGTCACCCATTCAACCGGTGATCTGGTGACGCGCTATCTGATCGATAACCAGGCAAACTGGCTGGAAAATGCCGGCCTGCAGCCACTCAATATTATTGCGACATTTGATTTTGCGGGTGCCGGTGGCGGGTCTGAATTAGGTGACATGGCAGTGAATGTTGCTGAAGGCAGCGGAACATGGAACAGCATGCTGAAATACGCAGTGTCCTTGTGGCTGGGAGAGATGCCCAGCAAAAACAATACGGGCGTATTGAACGATCTTCGTGTTGCCAATGCGCGCCAGCTTGCTGCCTTGCCGGACAGCCGTGTTCCCAGAATTCGATTTACCGGCGACAGCAGCGATTACCTGGGGGTCACTTCAGGGTATCTGCCCGGTAATGATGACGGGGTAGTGGCCAGTCATTCCACTTGCGGTGCCAGTAACGCGGGGGATTTTAACAGCTGCTCGGTGAATGTGGGCTATAACGGTAAGCTTACAACACAATCTCGAGGTGTCAGCCAGTTCATGCCTTATCATTACCCATTACTGATGGGGGAAGGCTACAGCCACAGCGGCCTGATCCATAATAAGCATGAAGGACAAGTTACAACGGCTGCGGAGCAGGTCAGCTTGCTGGATGGAAAAAGTGTCCGCGTGAATTATACCGATGAGTGGTTCTGGCTAAATGGCGCCTATTACCGTTATGTCGATGGTTCGGATACCCTGACTATGTCTGAAATTGTGCATTCTTTCTTGTGATCTCTTCATGGCTTTGGCACAGGCCAAAGCCATCCTCAGCAGGTTGGATATGAAAAAGAAAAGGATAATAGTCGTCGGGCTTTCAGGCACTGCTGTGTTGATGTTTGCCATCTATAGCATTTGGCCAACTCAGCACACGGATACGGAATCTGTGCAGGTTGCAGCCAGAGAAACTGTTAGTACCAGCAATAAAGCCGCTTTGGTGGCGACCCAGCCAGCAATAGTGACACCCCACTTATCGGTTTCAGATGACAGAAAAACTGCACCTGGGCAGAAGGAGATAACGCTTCCTGTTGATATGGCAGATCAATTTGTTGTGATTTCAAGTGTATACGCTGCAGAACTGGCTTATCCGTCTTACTCCAGGCCACTATCGGTTCAGGATACCCAGTGGCTTGAGCCGAACCGGTTTGTCGCGGTGCAGGCTCCCGTCATGGACGGTAATCATACTGCGTCGTTATTTCTTGATTCCTTTCGGCATTTTTATCCTGATCCCGTGAGCCTGACGGTGCAGAGCAGTTTGCCGGTTGAGTCGATATCTGTTGAGCTGATTGATGTCAATACACATCAAAAGCTGGCCGCTGAACAATCACTGGGCAATCAGGTTTTCTTTGAGTCTGACGAGAGCTGGCCGTCAGAAATACGAGCCAGAGCAAACATTTACTTCACAACAGGCTCCGACATACTTACCGCTGATTTTCGCTATTACATACCGGTGGCAGAAGTTGTTGCAGTCGCTAAGCCAGTTTCCGAGCGTGCTGATATGAGTATTCCGGTCACATTGTCGGTTAAGCGTGATGGGATATACCGTGTCAGAGCCAACCTTTATACCCAGAGTGGGAAGCCTGTCGCCGTTCTGAGCGCCAGGCAATCGCTTTTTGCAGGTGAACAGACGGTCACATTGAAAGCGCACAATAGTGTCCTGTCTGACACAGATGACTATGAACTGAGAACGTTTCAGGTAGAGAAAATGTCGGGCTTTCCCGGTGAAGAAACGGAATATGGTATCAGCCAGAAACCCGTCTGGCCCTTGGGCACCATAGACGTGTCTCTGTTGAGTGATGAACCGTATACCCCCACACCAGAAGAGCAGCAACGCATGCAGTTTTTGCAATCGGCCGCCTCAGACTGAGGCGGGCGGAATGTCACTGAGAATCCAGTCAAACAGCAGGGACAAGGATGCATTCGGAGTCACGTTTGGCCGAACCAGATAATATCGTTTACCCGAAGGCACACTTTGCGGGCAGGGCATGATTAACCGGCCGGCATCTAAGTCTTGCTTGGCCAGTTCAACATCCCCCACCGCGATACCAAAGCCCTGAATAGCCGCACTTACTGTTAAATCCAGAGTGGCAAACCGCTGGTTCTGGATGGCGTGTTTACCCACATAACCCATATGTGTCAGCCATAACCGCCAGTCGGTATGCTGTGGCGTTGCATGCAGCCAGGTATGCTGACTGAGCTGCTCCGGCGAAACGGGCAGTTGAGAGTGTTGAAATAACACTGGTGAGCACATGGGTGACAAGTATTCATCAAACAGACGAAATGTTTTTACTTCTTTATGGGGAGGTTGCTCGTCATAGCAAATCGCCGCATCAAAAGGTTCGGACGAGAAATTCACGCTGTGCATGATGGCAGAGGTTAACTCGACATCAATATCAGGGTGGGCCTGCTGAAATGACATCAGTTTTGGCAGCAGCCAGGAGGTAATACAGCTGGGGGCTTTTAACTTGATCTGCTGTTTCTCATTCGACACCTGATCGACTGCCTTTTGCAGTTGGGTCATGACATGCTGCACCATGGGTAAAAATGCATGCCCTTTGGTTGTCAGCGTCAGCCCGCGGGCATGGCGTTGAAACAGTCTGACTTTCAACTGTTCTTCCAAAGCCAGAATCTGGCGGCTAACAGCGCCTTGAGTGACATTCAGGTGTTTAGCTGCCATCGTAAAATTTAAGTGTTCAGCGGTTATCAGGAAAGCCTGAAGCTCTCGGGTAGAAGGAAGTCGCATCAGTGAATCAAACCTCTCAAGCCATGCGTTTTTCTCATGGCTAGTATGCCTACTTTTCGATTCTTATTTCAAATTTATTTGTTTAATTTATGTAAACGGAAAATATAAAGATTCTCAGGTTGAATGTTTAATCATAAATCTGGGTTTAATTTTGTTATTCATGCATTGCGAAGAGGTGTGTTGTGACGTCGCTAGCTACGAAATTAGTTCCAGAGGTAGTAAAAAACCTCATACCCTATCAGTCTGCTCGCCGCATTGGCGGGAAAGGACATATCTGGCTTAACGCCAACGAGCTGGAGCAGAGTGAGCGTTACGGCGAATCAGAGAGTTACAATCGCTACCCTGATTTTCTTCCGCACGTTATTGAAAAAGCGTATCTGGAATACAGCGAAAATGTCTTAGGTGGCGCAGCGCTGCAATGTCAATCGCTGGCGGTTCGCGGGGCCGATGAGGGGATCGATTTATTGATTCGGACGTTTTGCCAGCCGGGTAATGATCAAATCATTGTTTGCCCTCCCACTTATGCAATGTATGAGTTCTGTGCCGATTCAATTGCAGTGAACACAGTGAAAGTGCCTTTGGCAGAGGACTTCAGTCTGAATGTGGAGGCGATTACCCCTTATCTGAAAGACAGTAAAATTCTGTTTTTATGTTCGCCTAATAATCCGACAGGTAACGTTATCCCTCACGAGCAAATTGTGGATTTGCTTGAAGCGAGCAAAGACTCCACTCTGGTGGTGGTTGATGAGGCCTATATTGAGTTTGCGCCGCACACCAGTGTGGTGAATCTGATAGCCGAGTATCCGCATCTTGTTGTGATTCGCACCCTGTCCAAAGCGTTCGGACTGGCCTCGATCCGAGTAGGGTTTTTACTGGCTGACACGAGTGTGATGGATTATGTTGCACGCTTGATTCCTCCTTATCCGATAGCGGATCCAAGTGCGCTGGTCGCCAAAAAAGCACTCCAGGAAGAAGGACTTGAGGCCATGCGTCGTCAGGCGGATGAGCTGGTGTCCATTCGAAACTGGTTTGCTGAGGAAGTGGCAGGGCTGGCTTTCGTCGAGAAGGTGTATCCGTCTTCCACCAATTTTGTTCTGATTAAATTCAGTACCGACGATTGTCTCTATCAGTACCTGCTGCAAAAAGGCATAGTGACCCGTAATCAGGCTCATGATCCGCGATTGGCTCGCTGTGTCCGTATTTCTATCGGTACCCGAAACAGCATGCAGGAAACACTGGATGCGTTAAAAGAGTATCCATTAAATTAAAGAATAAACACGACAGTGTAAGAGGGGACAACAATGAAAAAGCAACTAGGTCTGGGTCTGATCCTGGCAACAGCAATGATGGCGAATGTTCAGGCTGCGGATAAACCGGTACGTTTAGCATCCGATTTTACTTACCCGCCATTTAACTACAAAGACGCGAATGGCACCCCGAAAGGGTTTGATATTGAAATTGCCGATGCACTCTGCCAGGAAGCGAAACTGGACTGCGTTTGGGTAACGCAGAGCTGGGACGGTTTGATTCCGTCGCTGTTAGCCCGTAAGTCAGATGCAATCATGGCATCTATGCGTATCACAGAGGAACGTAAGCAGCGGGTATTGTTTACCGACAAGTATTATCAGACTCCGGCCCGGTTTGTTGCTCGTAGCGATGCTGGTATCAGCATAGATAAAGCCGGCCTGGAAGGGAAAAAGATCGGTGTTCAGCTGGGCACTATTCATGACCGTTATGTCACTGACATGTATGGCGATGTAGCGAAAATTCAGCGTTACACAGGGCAAGACGAAGTGTATCTGGATTTAACTACCGGCCGTCTCGATGCCGCCTTTGGTAACTCGGATCAGCTTGCGCTGGCTTTTCTGGAAAAAGAGCAAGGCCAGAATTTCGAGTTTGTCGGTGAAGCAGTAACAGACAAAGCTTATATTGGCGAGGGAACAGCCCTGGCACTGCGTAAAACAGACAAAGCACTGGCGGATAAATTCAACAAAGCGATTCAGGCTATCCGTGAAAATGGTACCTATGACCGTATTGCCGGTAAGTACTTTAAGTTTGATATTTACGGTGAGTAAGGATTTCCGTTTACTCTCTGAAAAATCCGAAGCGGTTGCTTCGGATTTTTTTTGCGCTGGGGTTGGGTGAGTTTGTCGCGTATTTGATTCTGTGGCTTATTTGACATTGTCAGATGCGCGCCAGGTACTCTTTAAAGGCAAAAAGAGTACCCAGAAATGCCTTTTGTTCTTTGGTGTGGTCCGGGCCGATTGTAGGCGCTCCCGGCGCCGACAACCTAAAAATTCGTCCTGAATTTTTCCCTGGGGGAGAGGCAAACCTCAAACTTCTCATTTCTGCTTTTAAAACACACGCCAAACATAGTTAAATTAATTATAATTCAATGTCTTACTGTCATTCCCGCGTAGGCGGGAATCCATGCAGCGAGTGCGATTTCTAAGGCTGGGTGGGTATGTCGCGCTTGAGTTCGGTGTGTCATTCAGCATGGTTTGATGCGCGCCAGGTACTCTTTTAAGGCAAAAAGAGTACCCAGAAATGCCTTTTGTTCTTTGGTGTGGTCCGGGTCGGTTGTAGACGCTCCCGGCGCCGACAACCTAAAAATTCGTCCTGAATTTTTCCCTTGTGAGAGGCAAACCTCGAACTTCTCACGACTGCTTATAAAGTACACGCCAAACCTGGTTAAGTTTATTTAATTCAATGATTTATGGTAATTCCCGTGCAAGCGGGAATCCATGAGGTAAGTGTACTTCTGTGGCTTCTTTGTGCTGGGTAAGTGACCGATGTCGCTTTTCTCACAAGACGAAGTGTCGCTGATTTTTGGGGTAAGTCATAAAATACAAGAAAAGTATGGAATATCAGTTGGTTAACAGAAGCAGATTGAGTAGGATACACGACATGGTGTCGTATATCTTACTGATAGATTTATCTGGTTAAGCGAATTTAATTAAATATAATCAGATGCTTAATTGGTTTTTGATTGAAAGAGTTATATGACAGAGTTATACGACATGGTGTCGTTGAATAAAATGTTAAGCACAATCGGAATATATGAATGAATGATTTTGACCCAAAGATCATCGCTGCTCTAATCTCAGCTGTAGTCACTGTTTTTATGTTTATTGCTTCTTCGATAGTAAAATCTATTTGGGATAAGCACTTTCATAATTTCAAGTTAAAGGCTGATCACAAATATGAGCAAAGAAAAAAAATAAAAGAAGCGATATCCAAACACAAGGTTAGGCTTATGGATTCTAGTGAATCTCTAAATCATAGGCTTTGGAATTTTTCTGATAACTGCGATAAGAAGTGGCACAAGCTTCGTGATGATAAAACCATCAATGAACTTTATTATTTGGAATCTTTTACCTACCGTTTTTTATCTTTCTTTGCATGGTGTAGGAAAATCGAAAAAGAGATGGTTTATTTAGATAGCACCATTAGTGACTCAGAAGATTTAGAGTTTATTAAGTACTTAAAAATATTCCCGCAAATGTTTTGTGATACGGCTCTATTTGACGGCCATGAATATGATGCTTCTCATGCCACTGATCACTTCTTTAAAGATGACTTCCTCCATATGGTTGATTCATTAATTACGGATGAAGGTGTTATTACTTATTCAGAATTTAAGAAAAAAAGTAATAGCGCCGAATACACGAAAATGGTCAATTATATAGATGGGGTATCGGATGAAAAGGCCTGCTTGAAGTGGCATTCTTTGAGTCTGTTTCACTTTGTCCTTATGGCTTTCTTAACTAAATTTGGCTATGACTTTCAGCAGACTTCTAAAGATAAGTTGAAATTGCTATCAGGCAAGATTCCAGAAAATATTCTGGCGAATAATCTTTCCAGAATATTAGAGAGAAATCATCTTAATAAGACAAGTGAAATAAAGTCTGTACTCAAGGTGGTCAAAAGTGCTTAACAAGCGCATGTTGTCGGACTGGTTTTCCGCTGCGCTCCAAACCAGCCGCAAATGCGGGCGTTAACTGTATGAAGCACCGAGTACGAATGTCGAATAAAACGGTTTTGGAAAGGCTTTTAGTCGAAATTGACCAATACGACAAAAACCGAAGCAATCGTGATGCTTTCGCGCAGAGAGTTTACGAATCAATCGAAGCGCTAGAGGGAATACCTTACTCAGTGCATCAGCAGGTTAGGGATTGGCAATATAAAATTGAAACCGAGGGTTACTTCGAGGAAGAGGACTTTGAGTCAAAGCTAGAAGAAGTAATACCTAAACTAAAAGCATGGGTTAATGAGCTTATTCAGACCCACAGTTAACAAGGCCAGGCACAGCGACGGCTTTTCCGTTGCGGCTTCGCCTTCACTACAAAGCCGCGCGTGCTGGCGTCGTTATGTTCTTAGGATGGAACCATGGTAACTCCAATAATAATTCTTTTAATTCTTTCTTCTCCGCTGGCTATGGCCTTTGCTTACTCTAAATTCATGAAGGTGCCTGTTGATATTAACAAGTATGCTTGTTGGGGGTTAGGGCTAGCATTTATTTTTTTCTTTATAGGTCACATCGTAAAAACAGATGGAATGGTTGAAATGCTTCCTTCTTGGGTACCTTTCAAAGTTTCATTAATATATTTTACGGGGGCTCTCGAATTATTAGTTGGTATTGCTCTTTTCAAACATAAGCTCCAACCCATTGCTGCAAAACTTGGTATTCTCATTTTTGTATTGTTTTTTCCTGCAAATATATACGCTGCATTAAATAGTGTTGGGCTAGGTGGTCATCAATGGGGAGCTGTTTATTTGTTGATACGAGCACCATTGCAAATCATATTAATCGCATGGGCGTATTTCTTGTGCGTAAAGAACATAACAAGGCATTTAAACGGAACTAAAACAGTTGGTTAGGTTCCGCTTCGCTACACATTATAACCAACTATTTTAGTCCGATTAATGCGGCGTTATGCACAGTGAAATTTGAGAGAGTAATTTGAAACGAGAGAAAGTTAAGCACGAAGCTCCTTTAATTGAGTGCTTCGAAGAAATCATTGTTTCAGACCCTAAGTTTGGAATTAAGACAGCTATCAATATAGGTGATGATAATGCGACCTGTTCAGATATTGAATATTTAAGTAAGTCTGGTGAATATTTGATAATTGAAGCTAAAAGTCACGAGTCTAAAGATGCTTATAACACTAGGCATAAAATTTTTGGACAACTCCTAAAAGAGCATGGAAAGGTAAGTTATTCTCGTAAAGAGCATAATGAGGTCATCACTCTAGGAATATTAATTCCAAAAGATAAAACATCATCAGGAAAGTCTAATACCAAGAAGTCTGGGTATGATTTTTATCGCGATGGTTATGTTAGCATTCCTAAAGAGCTTTTTTCTGGGTTCGGAGAACTTGTAAAAGCTAGGTATATTTTTGTTTGCTCAGTCATAGAAAAAACTATTGATGTATATTGCTGGAATGGCTTTCATCAAGGTGATAAACCAATTTACAGTATTGGAAAAAGTGCATAACAAGCGCGTGCAATCTGACCTCCGGCCACTGTCACCCTTTGTGCAAAAACCAGCACAAAAGGCGTCAGTAGCCTCCGGCAGTTGACGCGGGCGTTATGTGCAAGTCAGGGCCATGAGTAACTGCTTCCTTTTTGACAACGACGGAACATTGGTTGATAGCGAGTACCTTTGTAACGTCGGACTAGTGTTGATGTTTAGGCGTCATGGTATAGAGCTTGATGCAGACGAACTTGTTATAAGATTTCGTGGTTGGAAGCTGGCAAGTTTGCTTTCAATCTTAGAGGAAGAGCACGAGATAAAGCTGTCCGCAAATTTCGTCAAAGATTATAGAAAGATAGTATCGGAGCTATTTGACAATGAACTGAAGCCCGTCGAGGGTGTAATTGATGTGTTGGAGTCTCTGAAAGGCCCTAAAGCCGTAGTATCGAGCGGGCCAATGCATAAAATTAAGCAGGCGCTTGATTTATGTGGCCTATCCAAATACTTTGGTGATAATTTGTTCAGTTCATACGAAGTGGGAATCTGGAAACCTGATCCTGGCATTTATCTGCATGCGGCAAAGGAAATGGGCTACTCACCAGAGCGCTGCATAGTTATAGATGATGGGCCTGTCGGTGTAAAAGCAGGTTTCGAAGCAGGTATGAAAACCTATTTTTTCAATCGCTTTAATGAAGAGTGCGATTCTGCAGGTGTTGTGAGTTTTCGAAGAATGGCAGAACTTCCGGAGTTGGTCGGCACTTAACAATCAGCGGCAGAGCGACAGCCAACGCTACGCACCTTTTGTGTTACTCGCTGGCGCTCAAACATTAACACAAAAGGTGCTCCGCGCTGGCTGCGCCTGCGCTGGGCGTTATGTGCCAGAACACTGAAGGAACATTATTCGTATGAAAGGAAGCTGTTTGTGTGGTCAGGTTCAGTATCAAATAGAAAAGCTAGAAAGCCCAATTCAACACTGCTCCTGCAAAACCTGTAGAAAGGCGCATTCAGCTGCATTTAATACAGCTGCTGCAGTTTCAAAGAAGAATTTTAAGTGGGCAAAGGGTGAGGATAAAATTTCAGGTTATGAATCTTCGCCTGGAAAAGTTCGGTACTTTTGCTCAAATTGCGGATCTCAGCTAATCGCTGAGAAAGAAGGTAGTCCAAATTACGTTCTTCGTGTGGCTACTTTAGATGATGATCCTGGGGTTAAAGCCGAGTTTGGTATCTGGAAATCTCATGAGGTTTCTTGGTTGGAGTACGGTGAGCATATTCACGCGCACCCAGAGTGGCAGCCAGGCCGATAGCCCGTAGCACATAACAAACAGCGGCAGAGCGACAGCCAACGCTACGCACCTTTTGTGTTACTCGCTGGCGCTCAAACATTAACACAAAAGGTGCTCCGCGCTGGCTGCGCCTGCGCTGGGCGTTATAACCACCGAATGAAATGGAGCATTTATGATTGCTAGGGAATGGAAAGCCACTTGCCCCAAACATTATGAAAAAGGGTTCATTGCCTATTTGTATGAAACAGGCATTAAAGATACTTCAGGGACTTCAGGTTTTCTCGGAGCACAAATCTTTAATCGCGACATAGGTACAGATGCTGAAATCACTTTGCTAACATACTGGGAAAGCTTTGAGTGCATAAAAGCTTTTGCTGGTGAAGATATTAGTGTTGCAAAGCTCTACCCAGAAGATGAAAAATACAAGTTAAAACCTGATCTTCATGTTAACCATTACGATGTTCACGAAAATATGTGGTTATAACAAATAAGGATACGTGTCGCGCAGCCGACACTTCTATCCGGATGTTGAACAAGCCCGGACAGCCTTAATAAGCAAATTGCTCGATTGGGATTCGGTGGGGATTGCGCCCGCGGTTTTCT
>NZ_JAUOQQ010000026.1:0-72076 GCF_030547675.1 Photobacterium sp. 2_MG-2023 | reverse complement strand
TCACTGATAAATCTTTTATGACTGTATCATTGTCGAGTGCCCACACAGATTGCATGGTCAAATTGTTAAAGAACGTTGACTCAACGTTATGTCTCGTTGGTCAGGGCTGCGTATTCTACCCAGCATTTTTTCTCAGTCAAGCGTTATTTTTAAAAACTTTTTCAAACACCTTCTTAACTAAGAGCTCACCAAGGATAACTTCTGGTTTTAAACCTTTAGCACCTTTTACTCGGTGAGGGTGCGCATTTTACAAAAACAAAAACGAGTGTCAACCCTGTTTCTCTTTCTTTTTGCGCCACTTTCAGTTCACACAAGTTATTCACAAGTTACCAAGAACTTATTCAAACCCGTGTGTGCCCTGTCAGTGAGGCGGCATTATAGGGGGTTAGCTGAAAGCAGCAAGTGTTTTTTGGTGATTTCATTGCAACCGGCTACCTTTTGCTCTGAAACTGATAAAAAACACAAAAAAACAGCCAAAACAGGCATGGGACAGACAAGATAAAGAAACAGAGACTCAGAGGAGAGCGTAGCAACCGAGGAAACGATCAGCTCAACCTACTAGAGCAGAAGAGCAACCCGTCGGGTTACCCCGACGGCATAAAAGCATTTACTTACAGCTAACCAGGAAAGAAGGGTTCAGCAACTCTTCCCTGTGATATTGCAGTGGCTCTTGATTAAATAAGGTGACGGATGCACCTGCACTTTCTGCTATACACTGACCGGCAGCGGTATCCCACATCATGGTTGGCCCTAAACGTGGGTAGAATTGCGCCCTTCCTTCTGCGACCAGACAAAATTTCAGGGATGACCCGACCTCAGTCATCTTGTGCTGACCCAACTTATTGAGAAAGTCAGCCATGTCCGGACTTGGATGAGAACGGCTCCCCACCACGGTCGGCACTGTTGCTTCTCTCACTCGGATTGGTTCCCGACCAGCCTTGGTTTGCAGCCAGGCTTTATTACCGTCTCCCAGCCAGGTTTTACCCAAAGCAGGAGCATGCACTATGGCAAGCACGGGCCTGCCTTCCTTAATCAAGGCAATGTTAACCGTAAACTCACCGTTTTTCCGAAGAAACTCTTTTGTTCCATCAAGCGGATCCACCAGCCAGAATGATTGCCAGTGCTGACGGTCACGCCATTCAGTATGAGCAGATTCCTCAGAGAGAATTGGGATATCGGGCGTAAGCTGTAATAAATGGCGGACTATCACCGCATTGGCAGCCAGGTCAGCTTCAGTGACCGGGCTCTTGTCCGCTTTTTCTTCAACCCGGACATTGCTGTGATAGCAGTCCATGATGGTTTGCCCTGCTTCCAGTGCAACCTGATAGAGAGACTCCAGTAGTGCGCTCACGCTGTACTCCTTGTCTTAAATAATGTGACGCTGTTTTAATGCTTCCACGCACAGAGTCACCAGCTCATCAACCGATGCGTTGCCCGCTTGCAGATGAATCTCTGGATTCGCCGGCGGCTGATATTCAGAATCAATGCCGGTAAAGTCTTTAATCTCTCCCGCTCTGGCTTTCTTATACAGGCCCTTAGGATCGCGCTTTTCACATTCTGCCAGAGGTGTATCCACGAAGACTTCAATGAACTCTCCCTCAGGCAGGAGTTCACGAACCAACTGACGCTCAGTTCTATGGGGAGAGATAAACGCGGTCAGCACAATGAGACCAGCATCAGCCATCAGCTTAGCCATTTCCCCGATACGTCGAATGTTTTCCTTACGATCCTCAGCAGAGAAACCCAGATCCTTGCACAGGCCATGGCGAACATTATCGCCATCCAGCAGATAAGTATGGAAGCCCTGTTCAGCCAGGCGATTTTCCAACGCCCCGGCCACCGTCGATTTGCCGGCACCGCTCAACCCGGTAAACCACAGCACGCAGGGTCTCTGATTTTTTAACTGAGCACGCTGTGCTTTATCGGTCTGGTGATTGTGCCAGACCACGTTTTCATTTTCATGGGGTTGAACGACAGCGGTCATTTTACACTCCGTTGCTATAACACATTAAAAAGGAAAGAACTGCGGGATCAGGGCTAATACAACCACTGAGTACATCACGGAAAACGGCAACCCGATCCGTAGATAATCTCGCAACTTATAGTTGCCTACGGTGTAAACGAGCAAATTCGTCTGATAACCATAAGGTGAAATAAAACTGGCACTGGCACCAAACAGCACCGCCATAATAAAGGGCATAGGATCGACCCCATAGCTCAGTGCCAGACTGTACGCTAAAGGGAAAGACAAGGCTGCCGCAGCATTGTTCGTCACCAGCTCAGTCATCAGCAAGGTCAACAGATACACGGCCACTAACCCGCCGTAGACGCCCCAGCCATTAAAGGATGTCATCATGATATTGCCCATCTGCTCAGACAGGCCGCTGGCAAGCATCAGTTGAGCCAGTGATAATGCCGAGCCAACAATCACCACTATATCAATTGGAAAACGGCGGCGAATTTCGGCAAAGCTGATGATACCGGTTGCCAGCAACAACAAAAGATAACCGGCCAGTCCTTTGATCAGAGGTAAAGCATCCAGCAGGCCCGCGGTAATCACAGCAACAAAACCGCCCAGCACGGCCATGCTCTTGGTGCTATCCAGCCGGGCGCTGGAGTCCAGACCATTGATCAGGACAAATTCACGATTTAACGTCTGCTTTTTCTCATGAAACGTTTTGCCGGGCACAATCACCAGAGTATCACCAGGATGCAGTTCAATATTACCCAGTCCGCCGGCCAGACGTTCATGGCCGCGACGGATCGCCACCACCACAGCATCAAAACGTTCGCGGAACTGCACGCTTTTCAGCGTTTTACCCCGAATACCGGCAGAATGACTGACCACCACTTCCATCATGGACTGCCCATTGAGGTGGTGCTGGCCAAATAACCTCAGTCCGTCGATTTCCTGTAAGGTCGTGACACTTTCGATATCGCCACAGAACAGCAGACTGTCGCCGGCCCGCAATACCGTCTCGGGACACACAGGTGCAATCGTCTTGCCGTCACGAATGATTTCTGCAAGAAACAAGCGGCGCAGTGCCCGTAAGCCATTTTCAGCAACCGACTTGCCAACCAGCGATGAGGTCGGCTCTATTTTGGCTTCCAGAAAGTAAGGCAGTTCATCCTGGCTGCTGTCATCGTAATTGGGTAGAAAGTGGCTGAGGGGGATCAAAAACACCAGCCCGACCAGCAACACCGCCAGTCCAATCATTGAAGGCGCAAAAAAGCCCAGGCTGGGTAACCCGGCATCTTCGACAAAGCTGTTTACAATCAGATTGGTCGAGGTACCAATCAGGGTCAGCGTACCGCCTAATATCGCGGTGTAGGACAGTGGTATTAACAAACGAGACGGCGCATGGCGCTGATTACGCTTTACTGCGCCAATCAAGGACACCACCACTGCCGTGTTATTGGTAAAGGAAGACAGGAAAGCCGTCGACAGGCCAAGTTTGGCCACCACAGACGTTTGTCCTCCCTGAGAAATTTGGCGCCCGACCCAACTGATCAGGCGCGTTTTTTCAAGAGCAATGGAAACAAGGATCAGCAGGACCAGGGTCAGCAACGACGCGTTGGTGAAGTTACCCGCCAAAGTTGACAGCTCTATCATCCCGGTTTGAAAACCAATAAAGGCTGTACCTGCAAACAGATAGGCAGGTTTGATTCTGGTGGTGATCAAACAGGTTATGATCACCACCAGCATCGCCAGTACCAGAGCTTGTTCCCATGCCATCGGCATTACCCCAGCAACTTACTGAGATCTTTGGCACCCCAGTGCGGGAAGTGCTTACGGACCAGCGCGTTGAGCTCAACCTCAAAGGCGCTGTATGCCTGCTGAGACGGGGCGGATTCCGTCAGCGCCTCACGCACCATGCCGGCACCCACAGTCACATTGGTCAGGCGGTCAATCAGAATAAAACCACCGGTATCGGCACAATTCTGGTATGAATCGATCGCGATAGACTCATTGAGCACCACTTCGCACAGTCCAATGCCGTTGAGAGGCAGCACATCGGTGGCAAAGGTGTCCAGGTTATTAATATCAACCTGATGGCGAATCGCACTAACCGAGCCGAGCGTTTTCTTGCCCGCCACTTTGATATCGTACTGACGACCGGTTTCCAGTGGTGCTTCAGCCATCCAGACAATGTCAGCCAGTAGCTGATTGCTGAGTGCAACGTCGTCACCAGCATGAACGATAGTGTCACCGCGGCTGATATCAATCTCATCGTTCAGGGTCAGCGTAATTGCCTGCCCGGAATGAGCCTGAGCCAGATCACCGTCGAAAGTCACAATACGGGCAACCGTTGACGATTTACCCGATGGCAACACTTTCACCGCATCTCCGACAGTCACAGTGCCCGAGGCCAGCGTGCCTGCAAAGCCGCGGAAGTCCAGATTCGGGCGATTAACATATTGCACAGGAAAGCGTAATTCACCGTCCACTTTTTTGTTGATTTCCACACTTTCCAGCAAAGACAGCAGCGGCTCGCCTTCATACCAGGGTGTCAGCTCACTGGCGGTGACGACATTGTCGCCTTCCAGTGCCGACAGCGGAACCAATTGGATATTGATGTCAGCATTGAGCTTTTTGGCAAACGCCAGATAATCATCCCGGATCTGCTCGAAGCGGGCCTGCTCAAAACCGACCAGATCCATCTTGTTGACGGCCACCACAAACTGGCGAATCCCCAGCAGGCTGGCAATGTAAGAGTGACGACGGGTCTGATCCAACACGCCTTTACGGGCATCAATCAGAATCACAGCCACATCACAGGTAGAGGCGCCTGTCGCCATGTTGCGGGTGTACTGCTCATGCCCCGGGGTGTCGGCAATGATGAACTTGCGTTGCTGAGTCGAGAAATAACGGTAAGCCACATCAATAGTGATGCCCTGCTCACGTTCCGCTTGCAGACCGTCAACCAGCAAGGCCAGATCCGGCTTACTGCCAGTGGTGCCCACTTTCTGACTGTCAGCGTGAATAGCGGCCAGTTGATCTTCATAAATTTGCTGTGAATCGTGCAGCAGACGGCCAATCAGCGTACTTTTGCCGTCATCCACTGAACCACAGGTCAGGAACCGAAGCAGAGACTTGTTCTGGTGCTGATCCAGATAAGCTTCAATGCCCAGCTCAGCTACTTGTTGTTGAATTGCGCTGTTCATGTCCCGACTCCTTAGAAATAACCCTGACGTTTCTTCAATTCCATGGATCCCGACTGATCGTGGTCGATCGCCCGTCCCTGACGCTCACTGGAGGTAGCCACCAGCATTTCTTCAATGATCTCAGGCAAGGTTTTGGCCTCAGATTCAATTGCACCGGTCAGCGGGTAACAGCCCAAGGTACGGAAGCGTACGCTCTTGTGTTCAATTTGCTCACCCGGACGCAGCTTCATGCGGTCATCATCCACCATGATCAGCATGCCGTCGCGATCAACCACAGGACGTTCCTGTGACAGGTAGAGCGGCACAATATCGATGCCTTCCAGGTAGATGTATTGCCAGATATCCAGCTCGGTCCAGTTCGACAGCGGGAACACTCGGATGCTCTCGCCTTTGTTGATCTGGCCGTTATAGGTCTTCCACAACTCAGGGCGCTGGTTTTTCGGATCCCAGGTGTGGTTCTTGTCGCGGAAAGAATACACGCGCTCTTTGGCACGGGATTTCTCTTCGTCACGACGGGCGCCGCCGAATGCGGCGTCGAAACCGTACTGGTTCAGTGCCTGCTTCAGGCCCTGGGTTTTCATAATATCGGTATGCTTTGACGAGCCATGCTCGAACGGGCTGATACCCATCGCCATGCCTTCCGGGTTTTTATGCACCAGCAGGTCAAAACCGTATTTCTTCGCTGTCGCATCGCGAAACTCGATCATTTCGCGGAATTTCCAGTCGGTATCGACATGCAGCAGCGGAAAAGGAATTTTCCCCGGATAAAAGGCTTTACGGGCCAGATGCAGCATCACCGATGAATCTTTACCGATGGAGTACATCATCACAGGGTTATCAAACTCAGCGGCCACTTCACGGATGATATGAATACTCTCCGCTTCGAGCTGCTTAAGGTGGGTAAGGCGTTTCGGATCCATCTTTCTCTCCATGTTAAGCCAGGCTCACGACAGCGGGGTGTGGTTGCCCTTGTTGTTCCTGCTTTCCGAACCAATGTAATTTATCCGCAAGAGTCACCACTTCACCCACCACGATGAGTGACGGCGATTCTGCATTCTCTGCCAGTTGAGCCAGCTCGCTCAGTTGGCCTCTGAAGACTTTTTGCGATGCCTGCGTGCCGCGCTCGATAATCGCAATCGGCGTTTCTGCAGCGCGGCCATGCTGAATCAGTTGTTGCTGGATGTGGCTTGATTTCATCAGCCCCATGTAAATCACCAGCGTCTGCTTACCGCGTGCCAGTGTAGACCAGTCGAGATTGTCGCTGTCCGGCTTGGTATGACCGGTAATAAACATGGCACTTTGTGCATGATCTCTGTGTGTCAGGGGAATTCCGGCATAGGCCGTCGCGCCAGCTGCGGCGGTAATGCCCGGCACAACCTGGAACGGGATACCGGCATCAAACAGCACTTCCAGCTCTTCTGCTCCGCGGCCGAAAATGAAAGGATCACCGCCTTTCAGGCGAACCACCCGTTTGCCCTGACTGGCGTATTCCACCAGCAGGCGGTTAGTTTCTTCCTGCGGCACACTGTGATAACCGGCGCGTTTACCAACACAGACCAGCTCCGCATCACGGCGTACCAGATCCATGATGTCGTCCGATACCAGATAGTCATACAGCACCACATCGGCCTGCTGCATTAATTGCAATGCACGCAGGGTCAGCAAACCGGCGTCGCCGGGGCCGGAACCAATCAGTGCAACCTGGCCCTGGGTAGTCACCTGCTGGGACTGGCGAATCAATTCCTGCTCGGCTTCTTTATCTTGCCCGGCGGCAACCAGCTCGGCGAAACGGCCGTCAAATGCCTGCTCCCAGAACAGACGGCGGGCAGACAGGCTTTTCACCGTATTCTTCAGGCGATCGCGAAACTGGCCTGCCAGCGTCGCCATTTTACCAAGATGCTGAGGCAGCAAGGCTTCCAGCTTCTCACGGACCAGACGCGCCAGTACCGGCGCTTTGCCAGAAGATGAAATAGCCACAATAAGAGGAGAGCGATCAACAATCGATGGCACGATGAAACTGCAACGCTGGGTATCATCCACCACATTCACCAGCACCTGTCGCTGATTTGCCGACTGGTACACCAGAGCATTGATGGCTTTGCGATCGGTGGCAGCGATAGCCAGAAAGATACCGTCAAGGTGTTCTGGCATAAAATGCTCAGCAAGAAGAGTAATGTCACCGTTATCTGCCGCCTGCAGAAAATCGGCATTGAGCTCAGGAGCAATGACACGAACATCGGCACCGGCTTTAAGCAGCATCCGGGTTTTACGCCAGGCCACTTCTCCACCGCCTACTACCAGGCATGGGCGACGCTTTAAATCGGCAAAAATAGGTAAATAGTCCATAGTCACTGCTCTTACTCTCTGTACGTAACAGCACTATAGACGGGGCAAGTTATTACCTGAAATTCTAAAATTTCATTTTTTATTCCCAAAAGTTTAGCTTGGCCGACTTAACCACCTTGCGGGAACAATCCTTCCTGATATCTCAGCAAATCGCCCCTAACACCGTATAAAACAATCACTTTTCCGGTTTTTATCCATTAAAAATAGCTTATCTTATGCCTTTAAGATCTAACTCTTTCGCCCGTCCGCATACCTGAATACAGTGGCTCGAGAAAGAAACCTAATGCAGAGCAAGGAAGCGCACTCAGGTCACATATCTGACAAGCTCTTGCATTTCATTAACAGTATTTTTGCTACTTTTAGCGCGTAACTTACTCCATTAATGACGGTGAAATCATGTCTTTAAGAGCAAAACCACTTTCACTTGCCATACTGGGCGCACTGCTGGCAGCAGCAGACCCGGCACTGGCAGACACCATTCAACTGCGCATTCTTGAAACCACCGACATTCACGCCAATGTCATGGACTACGACTACTACAAAGATAAAGCCACCGAGAAAACCGGGCTGGTCCGTACCGCCACCTTAATCGAGCAAGCCAGGCGCGAAGTCACTAACAGTGTGCTGGTTGATAACGGCGATCTGATTCAGGGCAGCCCGATGGGTGACTACATGGCAGCGAAAGGTCTGGCAGACGGTGATGTTCACCCTGTCTATAAAGCCATGAACCCACTTGATTATAGGTAACCATGAATTCAATTACGGGCTGGATTTCCTGCAAGCGGCATTAAAAGGCGCAAACTTCCCCTATATCAATGCCAATGTCTACGACCTCAGGACGGGGGAAAACCTCTTTACCCCTTATCTGATTAAAACCTATCGCCTGAAAGATACCGACGGCACAGAGCATGAGGTAAAGATCGGCTACATCGGCTTTGTGCCGCCGCAAATCATGACCTGGGATAAAAAGAATCTGGAAGGCAAGATGAGCGCCAGAGACATCAAGCAAACCGCAGACTATTTCGTGCCTAAGATGAAAGCCGAAGGCGCCGATATCATAGTCGCGATTCCGCATTCAGGCGTGTCTGCCGATCCTTACCATGCCATGGCGAAAAACTCGGTTTATTACCTGACAGAAGTGAAAGGCATAGATGCAATCGCCTTCGGCCATGCCCACGCTGTCTTCCCGAGCCAAACCTTTGCCAACCTGCCCAATACGGACATAGAAAAAGGTACTATCAATGGTGTCGCGGCTGTGATGCCCGGCCGTTGGGGCGATCATCTGGGGGTGATCGATCTGGAGCTGACCCGGCAAGATGGCAAGTGGATAGTGACTGAGCGTCAAACCCAGGCTCGCCCGATATTTGCCGACGGCAAAGCGCAGGTAGCGGCGGACAGTAAACTGGTCGCAGCCGTGATGGAGGATCACAAGGGGACACGTGAATTTGTCAACCAGCCGATCGGTAAAGCCAGTGACGTGATGTACAGCTATCTTGCGCTGGTACAGGATGATCCGACCGTACAGATTGTGAACCTGGCACAGAAAGATTACGTGGAGCGCTTTATTCAGGGCGACCCGGATCTAGACGGCCTGCCGGTACTGTCGGCTGCCGCCCCGTTCAAGGCAGGCGGGCGGGCTAACGATCCGGGCAACTACACCGAAGTGGAAGCCGGCCAGCTGACCTTTCGTAACGCAGCCGACCTGTACCTGTATCCAAACACCCTGGTGGCGCTGAAAGTGACAGGTAAAGAAGTCAAAGAGTGGCTGGAGTGCTCTGCCGGACAATTTAACCAGATCGATCTCAGCTCAGGCGCGCCACAGTCACTGATCAACTGGGAAGACTTCCGCACCTATAACTTCGACGTGATTGACGGTGTTCAGTATCAGGTGGATGTCTCTCAGCCCGCCCGTTACGACGGTGACTGTAAGCTCATCAACCCGGCATCCGAACGGATCCAGCAATTAACCTATCAGGGCAAAGCCATAGATCCGGCCCAGCCCTTCATCATCGCAACTAACAATTACCGCGCTTACAGTGCCAAGTTTGCCGGGACGGGTGAGCAATTCATCGCCTTTGCAGCACCGGATGAAAACCGCACCGTGCTGGCCAGTTACATCAGCCGGGTAAGTAAAGACGACGGGCAAGTTGTACCGAGTGCCGACAATAACTGGCGCTTTGCCCCGCTCAGGAGCACAACGCAACTGGACATCCGCTTTGAGACCTCACCGAGCGACAAAGCGGCATCCTTTATCAAAGACAAAGGTCAGTATCCGATGAAACAAGTCAATACAGATGCTGCCGGCTTTGCAATTTACCGGATTGACCTGCAACACTGATTTCAAACCATACAAACGATATCCCAATACCGCGGCCTGTGGTCGCGGTATTTTTTGGTAAGCTAGATATAGATGACTTCAACAACGACAGAACACTATGACCTCACCACTCGCGCAATTTCTGGCCCTGCACGGTGCCGATCAGGCCACTATCGATCAGGCACTGTCACTGGCCGAACCGTTAGAACTGCCTACCCGGCATGTGCTGATCAATCAGGGAGAACTGGCAACACAGGCGTATTTTCTGATTGATGGCCTGTGCCATGCCTGTTACATCACCGGAGACGGTAAAACCATCAGCAAAGATTTCTTCTGGGAACAGGATCTGCTGATTGGCTTTGAAAGCCTGCTGACCGACGAGGGATCGCCCTATCTGCTGGAAACCTTGTCACCCTGCCTGATCCAGACCCTACCAGCAGAGCTGATTCTTCGCTGGCGCGATGACCATCCAGCCCTGTATATGGCCCTGGCCGAGAGGCAATTGCTGTTCCGGGAACAAAAAGAGCAGTTCATGCGCCTGTACAGCCCGGCACGACGCTACGCCCTGTTCACTGACAGCATCGATGAGCTGGCAACACACATCACTGCGCCACAACTGGCATCGTTTCTAAACCTGTCACTGAGCCAGCTGGACAGCCTGCAGCGTCATCTGGCCGCGTCAGGAAAATAAACGCCGGTTGCGATATCTCATCGCGCATTTTATGCTGGTACTCAGGTACAGAAGCCGTAGTAAAAGGACACAATCAATGCAGTGGCAATGCCTTCGTTTTGATCAGCTCAGCACTGATCAACTATATGACATCATGAAACTCAGGGTGGATGTGTTCGTGGTTGAACAGAACTGCCCGTATCCGGAACTCGACGGCCACGACAAAGCTCAGGGTGTGCATCATTTAGTCGCTTATGACAATGGCACTCTGATGGCTTATCTGCGGTTATTACCGCCAGGCACAACCTACGACAATGTCAGTATCGGACGGGTGATCACCGCTGAAGCAGCGCGCGGGAAAGGGATGGGAAGTGTCTTGCTCACCCATGGGCTGGCGTACGCAGAACAACTGTGGCCGGGGCAGGACATTGACATCGGCGCACAGTCGCACTTACAGAGTTATTACGGGCGCTTTGGCTTTGAGCCAAGCTCTGACGAATACCTGGAAGACGGCATTCCCCACATTGATATGCGGCTGACGAAAACTCCGGCAACCGCCTGATTAATCCATTACTTACCGCGGGCAAAACTACCGTCAGAGCGGCGGAAAAACATCACAGGATCGCCACCGCGGCTCTCAATCTGCAGGACATCCAGATCCCCATTGGCCAGTTGTTTGTAACGCAATAACTGGCCAGATTTAATGTAACTGAGGGGTTTGTCTTTACCTTCAATCGCAGCAATGGCGTACAGATCAGTCAGAGGTAACGACTTGGCACGAAAGATGGTCGCCAGGGTTTCGCCTTTTTTGACTTCATAATTTATCCAGTTTTCAGCAGAAGCTGGCTGCCGGGGCGTTGTCGTCGCTGAAGTTGACGAAGATGTCACCGCGGTTGGCGACGCCACAGATTTGATGATTGCCGGACGAGGCGGCGATGCCGGCTCTGGGCGCTGGTCGACAGGTAAACGCGCGGGCTCATCCAGGTTCAGCGCCACTTCCTGACGCACAGGCTCGCTGCCGGAGATAGTAGGTTCTGGCTCTGAAGCCGGCAGCAGGAACAGCACAACCACCACAGGGATCAGTACCAGTAAGGCTTTGCGATGAAACCCTGGTAACAGTTGCCAGTAGGGCTGCACCCTCAGTCGGGCCTTCTGCCATTGTGTCTGGCCTGCTTCACGCCAGTTCAGTTGGCTGAGCCGGGTTTTCCATTCCGTCAGCGACACCTGTGTCAGGGCCGGGGCCGATTTCTTCCGGTTACGGCGTTTCGCTTGTCCCATAACAACTACTCTCCATCACTCTGCGCCAAAACTTCAGGGTCACGCTTTGATGCGACCTCTGTTCACAAAAGTTTACCCCTGAGGGTTGAAACTGTTATCCTGCCCGCTTAATTCACTCGACATAAAGAGACGACACTATGTCTGACGTTAAACTAGATACAGTTGAAACTAAAGCGAGCTACGGTATTGGTCTGCAAATGGGCCAGCAACTGGCTCAAAGTGGCCTGGAAGGCCTGAACGTTGCTGCCATTGCCAAAGGCATCGCCACCTCGCTGACTGGCGACATGCCAGAAATCGCTGTAGACGACATCAACGACGCACTGCGTGATCTGCACACCCGCGCAGAAGAAGCTCGTCAAGTACAAGCTCAAGCTGCTGCTGCTGAAGGTGAAGCCTTCCTCAAAGATAACGCACTGCGCCCAGAAGTAACAGTAACCGAATCTGGTCTTCAGTACGAAGTTCTGGTTGAAGGTAACGGCGAAATCCCAACGTCTGACAAGCAAGTACGTGTTCACTACCACGGCCAACTGACTGACGGCACTGTATTCGACAGTTCAGTATCACGTGGTCAGCCAGCAGAATTCCCGGTCACCGGCGTTATCGCAGGTTGGGTAGAAGCTCTGCAAATGATGCCTGTCGGTTCTAAGTGGAAATTGTATATTCCACAAAACCTGGCATACGGTGAGCGTGGCGCTGGTGCTGCCATCCCACCTTTCGCTGCACTTGTTTTCGAAGTTGAGCTGCTGGACATCCTGTAAGTCCTGCCGCCCTTCTGAAAAACGGTGCTTCGGCACCGTTTTTTTGTCTCATATCAGCAACATACCCTGACAATAACCTGACAAACGCCCTCTTTTATCTTTTCCAGACTACGCTTAGAGTAGCTTACGGCTTCCCCACGGGAAAACCTCATAACGATTCTAAGGAGAACACTATGACCCGAGCTCTACTCCAACGCTGCTGGCTGGTTGCAATGCCATTACTGGCCAGTCTGGCCCTTAGCCCTGCCGCCCATGCTTTTAGCCTTTCCGACTTATTCGGCGGCGGTGACGATAAAATGGAAGCGCTGGCCGACAACCCCCTCGCCAGTATGCTGACCGATCAACTCGGTGTCAGCACCGAACAGGCAGCGGGCGGTGCCGGTGCACTGCTGTCCATGGCGGCCAGCCAGTTAAGCGGCGATCAGGCCACCGAGCTGACCAAGCTGATCCCAGGTTCAGAAAACCTGATGGACGCCATTCCTGCCGGACTGGGCGGCATGCTGAATAACATGGACGCCCTCGGCCCGGTATTCACCGCATTAGGGTTAGATGCCGGCATGATCAGTCAGTTCGTTCCTATCATCACACAATTTCTGGGCACCCAGGGCGCCAGTGCCGGGCTGATTGATACCCTGACCAAAATCTGGACACCAGCCAGCTGACCAATAACCTGATACCGGGCAGCGAGCGTAACGATTTCACCTTTTTCGGCTGTCAGCCTCAGGTCAATTTTCTGATTACCAATAAAAAAACCTGACCGGTTTCCCGATCAGGTTTTTTATTTCCACAATGTAAAGCTGTCGGATTAGATGCCTGAACCGTCGCTCTCTGCATCATCCTCATGCAGACCACATTCCCGCTTCAGACCGAAGAAACGCGTTTCTTCTTCTTTCATGCCCGGTTCCCACTTCACTGTGGTGTGGACATCACCGACAGAACGATAGCCTTGGGCCAGCAATGGATGATAAGGCAAATCGTATTTCAGCAGGTATTCATCAATGTCCTGTTCTGACCAATCGATCAGCGGCAAGAATTTGAATTTACCATTCTGAATAGCCAGTACCGGCAAGGTTGCACGGGAGGACGACTGCTCCCGGCGCAGGCCAGAGAACCAGGTTTTCACCTCCAGCTCTTCCAGTGCGCGGCGCATCGGCTCAACCTTGTTCATTTTGTTGTACTGCTTAATACCATCAACGCCCTGAGTCCACAGCTGGCCGTAGCGTGCTTCCTGCCAGGCCGGACTGAGCTCTGAGCGATACACCTTCAGATTCAGATCCAGCCGCTCGGTCAGAAAGTCGACAAACTGATAGGTTTCAGGGAACAGGTATCCCGTGTCCGTCAGAATCACAGGCACATTAGGTGACTCCTGAGTCACCAGATGCAGCATGACCGCAGACTGGATACCAAAGCTGGAAGCCAACGCAAAGTTGCCATCCAGAAATTCCAGCGCCCAGCGAACCCGCTCCTGGGCTGTCATCTGCTCCAGCTCGGCGTTAATTTCCGCCAGCCGAAGGATCTGCTCCACTTTGGTGGCACTCAGCAAATCCGCCAACGCATATTTAGGCATAAAAATCCCTCACAGAGACTTCAACAGGGGCAATAATTCCGCTACGGATAGTAAAGTCACCAAAGCCCTCACCGTCTTCACGCTCTTTCGCCCAGCGGCCCACCAGTTGATCCAGTTCCGTCATGATTTCATCAACAGTGATATTTTCACGGTACATCTTAGGAATGCGTGTCCCGTTAATATTGCCGCCAAGGTGCAGGTTATAACGACCCGGAGCTTTACCCACCAGACCAATTTCCGCCAGCATGGCGCGTCCGCAGCCATTCGGACAGCCGGTCACGCGCAAAATAACGTGCTCGTCTTTGTCCAGACCGTGTTTCTCCAGCAGACCTTCAAAATCGGTGACAAATTCCGGCAAGAAACGCTCGGCTTCTGCCATCGCCAGCGGACAGGTCGGTAGCGACACACACGCCATTGAATTCTGGCGCTGCACGCTGACAGCGTCATCAATCAAACCGTGCTCGCGGGCGATCTTTTCGATCGTCGCTTTATCTTCTTTGGCCACACCGGCAATGATCAGATTCTGGTTAGATGTCATGCGCAGATCCCCTTTGTGGATCTTGGCAATCTCAGCCACACCGGTTTTCAGCGGTTTACCCGGATAATCCAGAATTCGGCCGTTTTCGATGAACAGCGTCAGGTGGAATTTACCGTCGATGCCATCCACCCAGCCGATACGGTCACCGCGATCAGTGAACTCGTAAGGACGGCTGGCTTCGAAGGTAATGTCGGCACGTTTCTCAACTTCCGCCTTGAAGACATCAACCCCCACACGGTCCAGGGTGTATTTGGTTTTCGCGTTCTTACGGTTAGAGCGGTTACCCCAGTCACGCTGAGTTGTCACCACTGCAGCTGCGACATCCAGCGTTTTGTCCAGTGGTACGAAACCAAAATCATCTGCACGACGCGGATAAGTCGCTGTATCACCGTGTGTCATGGCCAGACCGCCGCCCACCAGCACGTTAAAGCCAATTAGCTGACCGTTTTCGGCAATAGCGACAAAGTTCAGGTCATTCGCATGCACGTCCACATCATTTTGCGGCGGAATCACCACTGTGGTTTTGAATTTACGCGGCAGATAATTCGAGCCCAGGATCGGTTCCTGATCCTGATGCCCTTCCACTTTTTCGCCATCGAGCCAGATTTCCGCATAAGCACGAGTCTGAGGCAGCAGATGTTCACTGATCTTCTTCGCCCAGTCATACGCCTGCTGGTGCAATTCTGACTCCACCGGGTTAGAAGTACACAGCACGTTACGGTTTACGTCACCGGCGGTGGCAATCGAGTCAATGCCATACTCGTTCAGAGTCTGGTGCATCAGCTTAATATTCGGCTTCAGCACACCGTGGAAC
The DNA here is from genome assembly GCF_030547675.1 of Photobacterium sp. 2_MG-2023. Lineage (NCBI taxonomy): Bacteria > Pseudomonadati > Pseudomonadota > Gammaproteobacteria > Vibrionales > Vibrionaceae > Photobacterium > Photobacterium sp. 2_MG-2023. The sequence goes on along the minus strand of NZ_JAUOQQ010000026.1, from coordinate 56,622 downwards.
TGGAATGTCTGGCGGGTAGTCAGACGAATACTGCCGTACATGGTTTTGTCTTGCGCGAATTTATCAATCGCCAGCCATTGTTCCGGCGTGATGATGCCACCCGGCATACGGGCGCGCAGCATGACGTTCTGCAAAGGTTCCAGTTTCTGCTTCTGACGCTCCGGGCGGATATCGCGGTCATCCTGCTGATACATACCGTGGAAACGGATCAGCTGGAAGTTATCAGCCGTAAAGCCACCGGTAATACGATCCTGCAAATCCTGCTCAATGGTCCCGCGCAGAAAGTTACTCTCGCGTTTCAGGCGTTCGTTATCGGACAGTTTCTCAGTCATTAGTACACATCCTTCTGGTAGCGTTTGGCTTTACGCAAATCATTCAAATACAGCTCGGCATCTTCGCGGCTCTTGCCGCCCTGCTGCTCAACAACAGTGATCAGTGCGTCATGCACATCTTTTGCCATCCGGTTGGCATCACCACACACGTAAATATGTGCGCCGTCTTTCAGCCACTGCCAAACTTCTGCCGCATTTTCCAGAATACGGTGCTGGACATACACTTTCTCAGACTGATCGCGGCTGAAAGCCACATCCAGTCTGGTCAAAATGCCGTCTTTCAGGTACTTCTGCCACTCCACCTGATACAGGAAGTCCTGGGTAAAGGTGCGGTCACCAAAGAACAACCAGTTTTTGCCTTCAGCATCACGGTTATCACGCTCCTGCACAAAAGCGCGGAAAGGCGCGATACCTGTGCCCGGACCAATCATGATCACCGGGGTATTATCATCGGCCGGCAGTTTGAAGTTATTGTTATCTTCAACAAACACACGAACATTCGCGCCTTCTTCCAGACGGTGCGACAGGAAGCTGGAAGCACCGCCAAAGCGGCTTTCTTCGCCCTGCTGATATTCCACCAGACCGACAGTCAGGTGCACTTCTTCACCCACTTCTTCCTGGCTGGACGCAATGGAGTACAGGCGCGGCGTCAAACGGCGCAGCAGGCCTTGTAACTGCTCAGTGCTCAGCTGGGTTTTCTTCTCGGCAAAGACATCAATCACCTGAGTGTTCGCCGCGTACTCACGCAGCTTGTCTTTGTCTTCCACCAGCTTCTGCAGCTTCTTACTGCCAGACAGTTCAGCGAACTTGGTCACCAGCTGCGGGTTAGAAGCGGTAATTTCGTATTTGTGAATCAGCGCGTCTTTCAGGCTGTAGGCTTGGCCGTCCACCTCAACGCTTTCATCACCGGACAGACCCACTTTCGCTGCCAGCGCTTCAGCCAGGGCAGGATCATTGTCATACCAGACGCCCAGCGCATCGCCCGGCTGATAAGTCAGGCCGGATTCACCGAGATCGATTTCCACATGGCGGACATCTTTACCGGAATCACGACCGGTAATTTTCTGGCTGACCAGCAGCTCTGCCGCATACGGATTTTGCTTATTGTACTGAGACACAGCCGCCGTCGCGTTTTGCGCCACGTGCAGCTGAACCACTTCGGCATCATTGCCGCCCAGCAGTTCTTCCTTGATGGTCTCTAGCGCTTTAGCGCGCCACTCGGCGGCCGGGGCATCATAATCAACATCACAGTCGATACGATCCACAAAAGGTTTGGCACCCAGCTTACTGAGGTAGCTGTCAAAATCTTTGGCAGTCTGGCAGAAGAATTCATAACTGGAATCCCCCAGGCCCAGCACGGCATAGCTCAGATTCGGCAGCTTAGGCGCACGCTTGGACTGCAGGAATTCATGCAGCTCCATGGCGTCATCCGGCGCTTCACCCTCACCGTGGGTTGAAGCCACTATGATCACATGGGTTTCCTTGGCCAGGTTCTTGCCTTTGTAATCGCCAGAGGCAAACACGTCAGCCTGGATACCAGCCGCAACCGCTTCTTCCTTCAGCGCCTGAGCAACGCCTTTGGCGTTACCCGTCTGCGAAGCATAAATAATGGTAAGTTTGCCAGCCGGTTTCGCTGCCACAGCGGCGATGGGCTGACCGGCAGGCTGATGGCCCGCCGTTTGGGTTTGACTTAATCCCCAGAAATAACCGCTAATCCACGCCAGTTGCTGTGGTGACAGCTCTGCGACTGTCTGTTGCAGCTGACCGATCTGCTGATCATTGAGAGGGCTGGCTAAAGCCGAGAGTTCCTTAAGTAACATGACACGACGATCCCTTTACATTGCGTAAGGGTAGATTAGCTACTCGACGAAATAACAAGAAAGAATAGATAAGAATGTTTTATAACTTTTTGGAAGAGAAAAGCAGGAGGTAAGAAAATTAAGCGGCACAAAGACGCCCAATCCGGGGGATCAGGCGCCACGGCATTCAGAAATGATCGGCAATACGTACCTGATGAAAACCCACTTCAAAAGCACGCTCAGTGGCAGTGTCTATGTCCCGGTAGCACTTTTCACTGCCTGAGCCGTCAGTCAGGGTGACAAAGCCACCACGGCGATGACGAAATTCGACCACCCAGCCGTTGGCCTGTAGTGAAGGTTCAATCACAGCTTCCACTATTTCGCTTTCCGCATACAAACGCTGTAACTCGGTAATTGTCATCTGCCTGATTCCTGCATCAATGCCCACTTTAAAAATGGCCTATAACTCAGCAAACAGGCAACAAAAAAGCCATGCGTTTAGCATGGCTTTAGTTCAGCAGTGATAGGCCAATCAGAAATCGACTTCAACACCGGCAAAAAATCCGTCCAGCTTCACTTTGCTGCCGGCAGGATTATTGATCGCATCAAAATCGTAGTCCATCACACGGTATCCGCCACGCAGATTCAGGTTGGCCGCCACCAAAGGAATGGTGAACTTCATACCTGCTTTAGCATCAAGCGTGCTGGTATCATCGAAGCTGCCAACGTTACCTTCTACAAATACCGCCAGCGGTGTCATAGGAATACCGACTTCAACATTACCGTAAATCGCCGGCTGCCACTCATCATCAAACGTCTGCATGTGACCTTGCGCGTTATACTCGCCGTCGCCGAATTTAATCAGAGACACACCCACATCCACGGCTACCAGATCGTTATCCAGAATCTCGTAATACAGAGTAAAGTCTGTTTGTTTAAATGCCACCGCATCCGCTTCTACATTGGCATAAGCAATACGTGCGTTTGGAATCAGTGGAATAAAATGTTCAAACGAGGCATAAAAAGATGGAATGGTTTTATCGCCACCGTCTACTGCATCGTTAATTTCAGCGCTGCTCATCCAGGCATCCGCGCCTACTGTGCCGCCCAGCAACATATCAGCCTGAGCAGGTACCGCTGCTGCAATTGCCACTGCTACGGCCACTGCTGAAAGCATGTTTTTTTTCATTTCTGAGTCTCCGCTCTTTATCATTGTGCTTTGATTTTTCTGCGCCAGACTATACCAGATGCAATGTAAGAAAACTGCATTTCATCGCCGGGAATCAGGGATTTGGCTCAAGCTCACTTTTTGAACACGCTAATATTTGCGTCTATGCATATCACGTGGCCGCGACGAGCGAATCGACGACTCGCGACGGGCTCCGCGGTACAGCCAGACAGCAACCGCAATCAAAATAATCCATGGCAGCAGTTTAATCACCACACCTAATAAACCCGCCAGCGCCATTACTGCAAAACCGGCCGCTATCGCGATAACCATACCCATCAGGCTGATCCCTGTCATAACCAGCACACCGGCAAACACCAGTAAAAATAAAAACTCTACCATTCCAATCTCTCCCGTCACATCATAGGTAACAGAACCCGTTCTGCCCCTTCCTGCTTCACTGCAGCTTAACTGCAGGTTTCGGGCCAACATTCAGCTACCAAACAAATACTTATTTTTCAGAAAGATACAAAAACGCCGCGTTATCAGCTCGCGGCGTTACAGGCTAAGTTAGCAAATTTGACGATAACGAGTGGTTAAACTCACTATATCTTGCAGGCTAATCACACATCCAGATGGGCGGGAATCTTATCCAGCGCTTGCTGAACCACTTCTATGCCCGAACCCGGCTTGTGGGCATTTTCGCTGATGTGCCGGCGCCACTGGCGTGCGCCCGGCATATTCTGGAACAACCCCAGCATATGCCGGGTAATGTGACCCAGATACGAACCGTTCGCCAGCTGACGCTCAATATATGGATACATAGCTTCAACCACCTCGCGGCGTTTTTTGACAGGACGCGCACTGCCGAATAACTGCTGATCCAGCTCCGCCAGCATATACGGATTCTGATACGCTTCGCGCCCGACCATCACCCCATCAAGGTGGGTCAGGTGTGCTTCGATCTCGGCCAGCGTTTTCACCCCGCCGTTAATCGCCATGGTCAGGTGCGGAAAATCTTTCTTCAGCTGGTAGACACGCGGGTAATCCAGCGGCGGAATTTCACGGTTTTCTTTCGGGCTCAGGCCGCTCAGCCAGGCTTTACGGGCATGAATGGTGAAATTATCGCAGCCGCCTTTTTCAGACACAGTACCAACGAAATCTGCCAGGAACTGATAGGAATCCTGCTCATCGATACCAATCCGGGTTTTCACCGTTACGGGAATATCCACCACTTCACGCATGGCCGACACGCACAAAGCTACCAGATCCGCCTCGCCCATCAGGCACGCACCAAAACGGCCGTTCTGCACACGATCCGACGGACATCCGACATTCAGGTTCACTTCATCGTACCCGCGCTCCTGCGCCAGCTTGGCACAATGCGCCAGATCCGCCGGATTCGAACCGCCCAGCTGCAACGCCACCGGATGCTCTTCCTCGTTAAAGCTCAGAAAATCACCCTTACCATGAATGATTGCCCCGGTCGTCACCATCTCGGTGTACAGCAAGGCGTGCTGCGACAACAGACGATGGAAATAACGGCAGTGACGATCCGTCCAATCCAACATGGGTGCGACGGAGAAACGGCAAGTCGGGTACTGAGTAGGGTTTTCAGGTTTAATCATGGCTCACTTAGGATCTGAATACTGTATATATATACATGAGTTTGCTAACCTCTCGCCCCGAATCTTCAATTCGTACGTATATGGTACGTATAAAAAGAGTAGGACAATGGCATCATTCAGCATTAGAAAACGTACGCTGAAAAGCGGTGAAAGCCGCTATACAGTTGAACTCATCGTCAAAAAGGATTCGCAGATTATACACAGAGAGTCCAAAACATTCAGGAAAAAAGAACTCGCCCGAACCTACGCCCGCAAGCGTTTGAACGAACTGGAAAACCCCATGTTCTCCGGTTTGAAGACCGTTTTGTTGTCGGCTCTGCTGGATATGTACATAGGTGATAGGGACTTATGGGACAGAACGGGCCGGACGAAACAATACGTACTTCGGATGCTCCGGGACTGTGATATCTCATTAGTAGAGAGTAACAAACTAAAAACCAGTGATCTGATTCAACACTGCCGACACAGGAAAGCCGCCGGAGCACAGCCCGCAACGATTTATCACGATATAGCTTATCTGCGCTCAGTGATGAAGAAAGCAGGCCCGGTATTCAATGTTGAAGCCAACCATGCCATTTTTGAGGAAGCTGTACCCGTACTTATTGATATGGGTTTAGTGGGTAAAAGTCAGAAACGTACCCGACGGCCAACCGGAGAAGAACTGGAGCTTTTGAAAGAGGGGCTGCTTGCCCGCCAGTCCTACCGCAGCAACGGAAAAACCCGGATACCATTTGTCGATATTCTGGATTTCAGCATTCTGACCTGTATGCGCATCGGGGAAGTTTGCCGTCTGCGCTGGGAAGACCTCAACGAACCACACAAAACGATTCTTGTCCGGGATCGCAAAGACCCACGTAAGAAAGAAGGTAATCACATGATTGTGCCACTGCTGGGCGAGTCCTTTGAGATCGCCATGCGGCAAGAAAGAAGTAATGAGCTGATATTCCCTTACAACCCGCGAAGCGTCACAGCAGGTTTTCAGCGCGTCAGAAACAGCTTAGGGATTGAGGACTTGCGTTATCACGACTTACGCCGGGAAGGTGCAAGCCGCTTGTTTGAGCGGGGTTACAGCATTGAAGATGTGGCACAGGTGACGGGACACCGAAACCTGAACATTCTTTGGCAGGTGTATACGCAGTTGCATCCGCATAAATTGCATGAATCCTACTAGTTTCAGCTGCATCTGCTTAAAAGAATTAATAAAAGCTCCCATTAAGGGAGCCTTTATACTAAAAAAAACCTAAGATAACTTATATATTTCAACGCTTTAGCGACCTGATTTTATTTTTGCTTTCATTTCGGCCATAATTCGTTCAGCTTCTTTACTGGAAACAAATTCAGCCTCTCCGGACTCAAAACGCTTATAAGCTTTATCAATTTCAGAATTAAGCCAATCTTCATGGGCTTCTTTAGCTCTTTGTTCATTGGCCAGAGCTTCTGTCAACTTGCGGCATTCATCACTTAAAGTCGTTTTTCGGCTTTCTGCAGCCTCTTGAGCTAACTTTTTAGTTTGCTCATCAACTCTAAACTGAATTCGAGCTTCCATCACTTACTCCTATCCTCGTTGTTCACACCCTCATGTTAGCACAGCTGTGATAACAAAATAAAATAATACGTCACACAAGTGTGACAACAGACATCTTGTCACATTAAAATAACTTATATTTCATCAACTTATGTAATCACGCTTTGTTCATGGAAATCCAATCGTCATGACAAACAAGAAAAACAAGAAAAACGAATAAGAAACAAATCATAAAAAACAGTTTCCCGATCTTGAAGATCAGGTGTTAGACTAATATCTAACGTGAAAAAAGAGGACAAAGATATGGCATTTGAAAGCCAACTAAAAGAAAGCAAAGCCTCAACCAGACGAGGTTCTAAGGCGTCAGTCACCATGACACATTCATATAAGCAATCAACAAAAAGTGAAGAAATGTCCATAAGAGTCTCAACACCTCTGATGGACAAAGCGAATATCAAACATGGTGACAAAGTCGACATCCTGCATGATCCGAACAGCAGACGATGGATGATCAGAGTAAACGAAGGGGATGGATTCAATGTTGGAGGGAAACCCGAATCTCCTACTGGCCTTATTCGATACACTCTAAAAGGTGGCCATGCAAAACTCTCAACGGATATTGCAAAAATGCCAATAAAAAGGGAGTGCATTGAGGAATCTCTAGAGATCAGCGATAAACAAATCATCTTCTCTTTGGATAATAATAGTGAGGAATAAACTATGCAGGATTATGAAGTTGAATGGGAAATGGATGCGCTACAAGATCGAGCTAACCATTACAAATATTTGCACGAGAACGCTTCAGAAAATGTAGCTGACAGTGTTGACAACAAAATACAAGAAGCTGCGAATAATCTAGCGATTTTACCATATAGTGGTAAAGCTGTGAGTGATGGGATGGAAGGGCGCACTCTCTATGTCACTGGGACTAGATACCTTATCTATTATGTAGTAAGCCAAAGCAGCAAAGCAATCAAGATCTTACGTATTTTCCATTCGAGACAGCGTCACCCCTGATTTGCTACCTCAATCGCTTAACGCCCCAAGGGTTTTCAGTCAGAAATCATTGGGACGTTAAGTTTTTTTGCTACTTAGCGAGAACATTTCCTCTTCACCGTCGCATTCTTCGCTTTCACCACTCGCCCACCTTTCGCGAAGCGGTAGCCTTTCTTCAGTGTGCCGTTACGTTTCAGTCCTGTCTTAGCCATGCTTTTTCCCCAGTTGTACGTTCGTTTCCAATATTGTTAGGCGCTTATCCTGCTTATACAGCACGATGAGCAGCGCGATCATGGTGGGTGGTAAACCCATTGCGGTCAGTTGTTGCAGTATCTCTATCAAGTTGGTTTCCCTCTGAATTTGTGTGAGAAGAATTCCAGCAGGTAGCGCACCATAGAGCGCATCCCCAGCACATCCACGACAATGGCCCCGACCACGTACCAGTAAGGCTCAGGAATGCTGCTGAGCGCCTGAAAACCTGCATCCACATACACCGCATAGTCAGGCCAGAAGCACAGCATCAGGGGCGTGAAGACAACCAGTAAGATAAATTCATCTTTCCAGCCCCGGCCCTTGATGCTCAGTTCGTCCAGAGTGGCGGCTTTCTCGTCCCCGTATTCCAGCCGTTTTAACCTGGCTGTGTGTTTGGCCTGCTCCAGTTCGTCTTTGCGTTTCAGGGCTTCAGCCTTGTTGCGGCTATGCTGCTGCCATGCCGTCACCCCGCCCGTGATCAGATTCAATAATGCACCGAGCATCCTTCCCCCTTATGCCGCCTGAATGCCCGCATTGAGCATCTTGGCGCTGTAAGGCTGCATACCGTTCTCATGGCGGATAATCAGGGGCACGATGTCCATGGTTTCCGCTTCTGACAGCGAGGTGTCCGGCGACACGCCCAGCGCCCCGGCGACGTGGTTCACATAGGCGCTGGTGTCATTCTCTACGGGCGGTGCCCAGCGGTTGATGATGCCGCGCACTGTGGTCAGGCCGTGCAGGTTGCGATAGGTCTTCAGCGTCCGCGCCAGCGCACGGATGCCGTTTTCCGGTCTGTCGAAAATGACAAAGCGGCCATCGTTACCGACGCGGCCACGCCATGCGGTGCCGTTGTCTTCGATATTGCCCGGATTGTTGTTGCGGATGCCCCGCGGCTTATACATCGTCATTGCTGCTAACCCCATTACCATCAGACTCAGTATCAATAAGATTTTGTTGCTGCTCATTGCGTGCCGCTTCCTCTGCTGCGTGTTGTTCGGCCATGGCCGTGACATAGCGTGTGTGCTCGTCAATCAGCCACCCATAGGCGGCGTTAAACACTGTGCTGTCGATAACCTGATTCGGGCGGTTATCCGTGTATTCGATATGGCCCAGCCCGGTCAGGGTGTTGAAATCAACCGCCCATTCACCCTGTCGCATGGCATAGCCGCCGATGTGTCCCAAGAAGGCCGGCACACCATCAATGACGATGAGCTGATCTTGTGTGACTGCTGTAATTCTCATAACTTCATAATCCAAATAACGGCCACCGACTTTTGACGCACATCGACGTGACCATGGTTGTGTGATTGCCCGCTGCCCGGCGTGCTGACATAGGTGCTGGCGTTATGCAGCCGTAAGCCCAGTGTCCGCGGTGAAGAGCGCCCCGTCTCGGCGTACGCACTCCAGCCATTGTTAGGCACAGAGCGATTCGCCACCCCCGCGTTACTAATGCTGGAGATTTGAAAGTTACTGGTGCGCTGATAGGTCATGGACGAGCTGGGAAGCTGATTAGATGACAGGGTGTGATTCCCTGTCGCCCGGCTGTCTGTCCCGAATGCCTGATTCGGGCTGTACGCCCGGCCCGCACCGACCATCGCCCGGTCGCACAAGTCCGGTGTGCCGTTCTGGCCGTCACAGAGCACCCAACCCAGCGGGATAGATTCAAGGGTGCCGTTATGGATCTTGATATCACCGCTTTTCCAGCTTCCGCCGCCGCCACCGTGTAATCTAGCCATGGCGCACCTCTGCCAGTGTCCGAACCGTGGCCCCTTCCAGCGCATAGCCATACACCGCCGCCCCGGTATCCAGCGTCATGGATTCCCCAGCGGCAATGTAAATGCCCGTCAGGTTATCCACGCCCTCACCCCCGACGAACAGGGCTTTGTCTGTCTGTACCAGTACCGACTGGCGCTGACTGTCGGCGGCGAGAAGTTGCGTGGTGGTTGCCTGCTCTAATGGGATCACCGCACTGGCGAGCGCATCACTACGCGCCACCGCAACCAGACCACTGACCTCCTGCACCTGCGGTTGATTGGTGATCTCAACTTGACCTTGGATACTCTGCACCGCGGGCAGGTTGGTGATCGCCATTTCCCCGCTCACTGCCTGCACCTCGGGCAAATTGCCTACGGTGATCTTTCCGCTCACAGGCTGCACCGCGGGCCAGTTGGCAATCGACACAGGCGTATCAAACGCAACGGGCACTGTCTGCTGAATGGCATCAATGGTCACGGGTTCACGGATGCTGTGCACCTCCACCGCGCCACTGATAGCCACCGCGTCAGACTGGGTGTTGACCGGAATATCGGTGAGCTGATATTTCAGCGTGACCGCTGTGCTGTGATGGTTGTACAGCTCGATGGTCTCAAAGCCGCCCAGCGGCACCACGTCATTTTTCTTCAGCTCCGTGCCAAGCTCCCGGTTCTGGGTTTTTGCCAGCAAGGTGACGGTATGGGAGCAGTCACGGATTAACAGGTACTGACTGACAGCCGAGATAATTTTCTCTCCGGCCTGTAGCTGTACTTCGATGATTTTCTGTGTCTGATACATCCCGCTACCTCTTAAGAACCACAACCAGCAGCACCAAGCCGATGACCGCCGCAAAGGCCATCATGACCTGAGTGTTCTGTCGTCCTATGTCACTGGCCCCGCCTGTGTTGGCGCTGGCATTGATGCTGTTCGCCAACTGCATGGACTGCGAGGCCAGATTGCTCTGGTTGGAGGCCATGCCACCAAGGGAACTCAGCGCCCCGTTGAAGGTTTCCAGTCCAAAACTAAACGCATCCGTCAAGGCGCTGTTATTCGACGCTAACGCATTCGAGCCAAGGGTCATGGCATCACTGGCCATTTCCCCCGCGGCCTCCATGGCACCGTGGTCAGTCATGGTGACGCTGCCATCAATGCCACTGAACATCATGCCGTTGTTCGCACCGCTGACGCCCATGCTGTTGGAGGTGTTAACGCTGTTGTTGATGTTGCTGTTCGCACTCTTTTTCGTACTGAATAAGCCCATATCAGCGCCCCCTCAGGTAGAAAAACAGCAGCACCATGGCCGCGATTGCCACCACGATTAGGGTGTAATTCGGGGTTTTCGCCCCGAAGGTCACGCCCCCCGCCTCGAAGTTCATTTCGACCGGGCCGTTGGTGGTGGTCATTGGCCCGCTGTCACTCACTGACTCCAGCGCACCAAGTGCCCCGGACATATCCATGCCGGGAAAGCCCATACTGGCCCCGGCGGCGGTTCCGGCCAGACTGGCTAAACCGCCAGAAGATGATCCGCTCACAACGCCCCCTTCTTACGAAAATAGAGAAAGGCCAGCACCAGCACGATGACGCCTACGGCTATCACACCCGCACTCAGGTACTTAGTGCCATCTGCAGCGGTATAGCCGAGGGAGCCGCCCACAAGGGCGCCGCTGCCCCACAACACACCACCGCCGATTAATAGAGGTACTAAAGGCATTGATTACCTCCGCATTAACAAAACGATGACCAACAGCAGGACAACCGCCCCGCCGATGATCCAGCCATAATGGAAAGACTGGGGGTGCTGCTGGGTGACTGTCGCCGTGTTGCCCGTTTCGTTGGCGCTCGGGTCTTGGGTGCTGTTCGGTGTCGGCTTGCTGTCGAGGTAATCATTCCACCAACCGCCCGCAAACTCCGTCGTGTCTTCCCACGCCCCGCCCAGCATCTCACTACCTTTGTCCACCGCATCATTGAGCCAATCCAGCATGTTGCCCCCTTAGCCCTTGACCTGTGCCGCCGTGCGCTCAACGTCCAGGTATTCAGTAATCACGGTGACGCTGCCCGCGGGCTTTTTCGTCTTGAAGGTAAACAGCAGCTCTTTGGCACGGGCCGTCGGGAACATTTCATTGCGGATAAAGCCGCGCATCAGAAAATCCAGATGGAACATACCGTCCTGCCACATCAGATCGTTGCGGTTTGCCATGTAACGCTCACGCCAGGCGGTGGTCTCATAGGCCACGTTGTCATCGCGCTTGATTTCCAGCTCTTCAATCGCATCCGTCATGAAGTGCATGCGGCGAATGCTGCGCTTCATGTCGTTCGGCAGGGTGTTAAAGGTGTTGGTGCCCTGCGCGGGCATATCAATCTGCAAACGCTCCAGACGCGGCAGATACATACGCAATGCCTGCGGCTTGTTGGTCTCGGCAATGACTTCAAGAGTCGGGCTGTCCGGGTCGCCGTCCTGCTTGGCCGCAATATCAACCTGAATCTGTAGTGACTCACCCAGCATGGTAACCAGTGAGGTCAGTTGCTGGCCGTCTTTGAGCTTCAGAGACAGATCGGCAAAGGACACGATAAAGACCTGCTCACCCTGCGGGGCGAGCGACGCGGGCACATCCAGTTGTTTGTACTGCTCCAGCGTACGGAAGAAGGTTGCCGGAATACCGCTGATAAACGCGTTACTGTTCAGGCGGAACGTGATTTCCAGCCGTTCAAGCGGCAGGTTGGTGTTAAACATGAACGAGTCAAACGTCTGGCCTGTCGGGATCGTCAGCGTTGAACGACCGTTATAGGTCACACCGCTAAAGCTCGACAGTTTGAGCTGTTTCACCCCTTCGTATTTGTAATTCGCTAGGGCTTGCGCCTGCGCTTCTGGCGTTACTGCTACTACATTCATGATTAAAACCACCCATCGCCGTAAATTGTTTCTTTCAGCGTCTTCAGCGAAGACACGTTATTGATCACCGCAATGATCAGCAAAGTGACCACCACAGTGATCAGCATGACTTTGTGCTCTTTTTTCATAGCGTTCCTTTGTGTTGTTGGTTGAACCGTTTCGGTGCCGCTATGAAAACGACTTTTTGGCAGGTTGGAAATGAGGAGAAACCTATAGGTTAGGCGGGTAACCTATAGGTTTAAACGTGACGGGCATCACGCTGCTTTTTTGCTGTTTTTCCGGTAGCTCAGGGCCACTTTGCGGCCCGTCTGGCAGTTCAGTGCCCCTTTCTGATAGTTCCCCACGCCGTCCTCGACGTGGATGAAATCCGCGATCGGCTTGTTGATTTCCAGCTTGTTCACTTTGGCCGAGCGCAAGGCCGCAATGTCTGCCACCGGCACAGATTTCGCATCAGACAGGTACTTGGCATCGTTCATCGAATTGACCGCACACAGATACCATGTCGGTGACTGAGTGGTGATGGTTTTCGGCACTTCCTGCCCGCGCTGAAACACGGTCGTCACAATGCCGCCATACTGGCGGGCACCGCGCAGCAGCTCTCCGGTTTTCCCTTTCAGGGTGCCGGACGTGAGCGAGCAGGACGCCAGTTCTTCAATGCAGATTTCCAGCGGGGCTTTGCAGCCATCGAGCACCGACCACGCCGCGGCCGAGAAAAATTCCAGCTCCTCAAACACCAAGTCAGCCGGGATATAAGCAATTTTAAAGGCGCTGTTTCCCTGCCGGGCTTTGACCAGCGCTTTGAGGAAATCCACCTTCGAGTGGAAGCCTCTGACCTGCTGGCCCTGAAAGGGTTTCCCGGCGTAGTTTTCGTAAGGGTCAAAGAACACCGCCTGTGCCTTGGCGGTGATGAATTTTGCATGCTTGACCAGTGAGGTTTTACCGCTGCCGGTGCCGCCGATAATCACCCGGTGCAACGGGTCTAAGTGGGTATTGGAATTCTTAGGCCGCGGCAGGTTCAGGGTTGGCTTTTTCGCCATTGTCCACCTCCTGCTGTGCTTTCTCTTCTGCCAGTTGGGCGCGCTTCTCGGCCCGAAGCCCTTTCACCTGACGGGCCGTGACGCCACCCAGTCCAATGACCGCCACCAAGAACAGGATCTCTTCCTTGTATTGGCCGAGCCAGTTCAACCACGTCGCGCCGTGCTTTTGCATCAATGGCCCGGCCGCTTTTAATACCTTGGCCTTGGCTTTCTCGTCATATTCAAAGTCCAGACCGATAGCGAAGGTGATCGCCTGCTCTGACAGGACAAAACCCAAGTCCAGCAAATCAACCGCGGCTTCTGCCGCGTCTTCATCGTTGGCGGCGTCCTGCGCCACTTCATCCGGCTCTGGTACTTCCTGAGATTCAAGTTGCTGAATCGCTGCCCCCCAGTCCGCCCAGTCATCCGCCTGGGGCTGTTCTTCTACGAGGTCAAACGCCTCAATTTGCTGCAAGTTTTCCGCTGTTGCTGTCATCTTTTTTACCTTTACACAGACCAATTAAAATCATTACCAGTACAAATAACCCGACTAACCACGGATACAGGGTTTTCCACGCTATTTTCGGGACATCTTGCGCGGGGGCTTTCTCCGGTTCCGTTAACGCGGGTAACCCGTCCTCACTGGTTTGGGAAACGCTCAGGCTAACGCTTTGAACCGAATCCGGAACGGTTTCCTGAACGGGTTCACTAACAGGTTCCTGAACAGGTGTAACAGGCGCGTCACCCAGCGCCTGAACCGTATCTACCTTGTGCTTTTCAATGTGCTCATGCATTGACGTACTGTTTGTGCTGTTCCCGCAACGCGGGCAACGGTAATAGAGCTTGCCGATATTGCGCGGGTTCTTCGGTGGCTCGCCGGATTCCATCAGGCGGTGCTCCCCGGTCATGTGTACCGTGCAGACCTCGCCACACTCGGGCACCGTGCAGCGGATATAGCCGCGGGTCGGGTTCTTACTCATCCTCGCCCCCTTCCAGTTGTGCCAAGCGGGCTTGTACTTCAGCCCGATAACCGGCACGGGCTTTCGCGCTGATCCCGTCGAGCATTTCCAGCTTGTCAAAAAAGTCTGCAGGCAGGCCGATAGCCTCCAGACTCAGGGAGCCGCCGCTGAACATCACGGCAGAGACCTTTTTCACCAGCACTTTCATATCCAGCGCTTTGAGCTTTTCAATCTCGCCTTTCACCTCCACGGATAAGGCTTCTGCCGTATCAATGGCTTTCTCGGCATGGCGTAGCTGCTGGGCGGTCATGGTTTCAATCATCAAATTATCCTCGGGTCACAATTAAGCGGTTATTTGCCAGTTTGAGCTGACAATCTTTGTCTATTGGCACTTTGGCCCCGGCCAATATGGGTTTAATCAGGCACTGCACCCCGGCATGGCTCCATCCGGTCACCTGTTTTAAGTGCTCTCCGAGCATGGGGTTACAGTTATTTTCAGTGCTCCAAGGGGAGCCGCTCCGCGACTCTAACAGCGCCCCTAACTCCGACTTTTTCACTAATCGGTAGGTCTCGTTGCATGTCGAAATGAAAGTACTCACCCCTTCAGAAACCCAGTGAAAGCCGATAGCCTTTTTCACGCTCTCGCCGTACTGGTTCTGTTTTTCTTCATAAGCCAACTGCGCATCAGCGGCGAGCTGGCAAAACAGCGCCCACTTAGAGGAATCTGCCGCCTGTCGCAGCGCTTCGAGTTTGGGATCAATGCGGGTTTGTTCTTCGGTGGCCCGGCGCAGATGGCGCCACAGGGAAACAGGCTCACCGCCGAACTGCTGAAACTGGCGGATACGGTGAACCGAGGCCCACGCACGAACGCGAAAGGCGCTTTCTTCGGCTTCGGTGTCCGGCATGTGCTTGCCGTTGATGTTTTTCGAAACGTATTTCGCGATATAGGCCGTAGCGCCGCCCTTAGCCGGGTCGGCTTCCTTGACGTCAAAGCGCGGGGAAATGTCGTCTCCCAGCTCGGCTCTGTCTTCACTGGTCGCCACGCCGGAAATGATGTTAATCAGGGTGTCTTTATCTTTCGGATCGCAGAACAGAAAATAGTGGCCATGGCTGGTGCCGTCTTTGTGCGGCTCCGCCACGCGAAAACCGAAGTAGTGAATATCTTCTTTGGCAATCAGGGCACGGGCCTGCGCCCACTGCTGCATCAGATTGCTATGGCCTTCTTTCACCGTGGCACCGTTCCACTTGCTGGAATTGCGGTGGTACTTACTCGGCAATGTCCACGTCAGGAATAACGCGGTGTAACCTAAATCCTGCGCCAGCTCTTCAAAGCCGCGTGAACGTACCATCATTTCAATGCGGCGGTTTTCCGGGTTGGCCGTGGTGCGTTTGATCACTTCGGCAAGGTCGAAATGCTCCCCGGTGGCTTCGTTGTAAACCACTGTGCCCTGAATGAAGCGTTCCGCTTCACGCTGCTTGTTCTTCCAGTTCTGGAAAGACGGATAGGAAATATATTTGGACTGGTGCCCCTTGTCGCCGACGCGCTCAAGGGCAATCTGGGCGTACTCGATGTACTGCGCCCGAAGGTGTAACAGGCGGCGCTCAATCCACTCTTCAGACTGCATTTTCAGCACTGAAGCCGTGAGTTCTTGCTCGGCCCGTTCTTCTTCCATTTTGTCGCCCGGCATGACTGGCGGGTTAATGGAAATGGCGCGGATATTCTCAGCCAGCACAGAATAGATGTGCTTCATGGCTTCCAGAAAGCTGTCAAAAACCTGCGGGTCAATGTCTTTCATTGCCTGCATATTCTCATCAGCAACCAGACGGGCCAGCTTACGCACAGCCTCGTCTCGCATCAGAATGTTGTGGCTCAGACGCTCGGCGTTGACCTTGTTGCGACTGTCCACAAAAGAAAACTTGTTTTCAATGAAGGGGGCGACTTTCAAACCGAACTTCACCACCTCATCACTGAAGCGGTCAAGGTTGTCACGGGTAGCCCCGCCGCGCTGTTGGCGGCTGGCTATCTTGGTGCGGATATCCTGACGGACGACTTGCGGGAGACGTTTTAAGAAATGACGAGTAAAAACCGTACCGTGTTGCATTACTCATTGACCTCATAGCAGCCTGTTGGCGTGCATTTGTAGTTCATCGGGCGGGGTGTGTAGGTGCGCTTTCTTATCCCGTGCTTTTCCCGCAACTTACCCAGCAGGAACACAGCACGCTGGCGTTTCTCGGGATCAGGGCTGACCATGCCAGCCATGTCCGGGCAAGGGGCGTGAATCGGATGCATTCAAAGTTTTCCTCTACCAAGCTTCACAACCATTTCAGACTCGGCCCTCAGACACTCAATCACCAATTCATTAACTGGCATTCTGGTTACAAGGGCCAAAGGAAGAAACACAGATAATATTTGAACGTTGAAATCGTGCCGGTTTAGCCAAACAGTCAGCCAACGTTGCAAATTCACTTCAGATAGCTTTCTCATGCTCTGTCTTGTTAGCCGTGTACCGAACGCCATTCCGCTTGCGCTTCTGCGTATTTCTTGTCGATGTGGGCAGCCAAATCCTCAATTTTGATCATGGTCGGACAACGTTCTGAGTCACGCAACTTGAAGGTCGGTACAGGGAAGTCACAAGCCTTCGCTCTTTGTTCTGCTGTCTTCGGTGTGACACCAAAGAACTCTTGTGAGACCTGCTTCAGTTCGACAATTGGGCTTTCAAAACGGGCAAATAAAGCAAAACTAGTGTTCATAAATTCTCCATGTAGTAAACTTGGAGACATTTAGGGCAATCCAAACAACCTTAAACATCCCTCAATGACGACAAAGGGAATTATTGAGGATCAAAGAGAGCAAATCAACCCCATAAATACACCAGGAGACTGAAATGGGAACTTTTGAGGAACAACTTAAGGAACTGAAGAAGCTCACCAACACTGCCAAGAACGTAGATCTGGCAAGGGTTTTAGGTAAATCCCCAAAGACCATTTCTAACTGGAAGTACCGCGATCACATCCCTGAAGATATTTTCATAAAAGCGAGACAGGTATCACAAAATGGGGTAATTGCTCCGCCTAGAGGTTATGTACATTTGGATTTATATGAAGTTGAAGTTAGCGCCGGGCACGGTGCTTTGGTGGTGAGTGAAGAGAAGTCCAGTGACATCGTATTCAGTGAGTCATTCATCAACAACGAGATAGGCGTAAACGCGAACAACATTTTTTTGATGCCAGTCAAGGGCGACAGTATGTACCCTACGCTCAAAAATGGTTCTTTGGTGATGGTAAACCGTGTGGATCAGTATACAGGGGATGGGATCTACGTTTTCCGCTTTGATGGTCAGTTGATGGTTAAGCGTCTGCAATTTTCAAAGCACGGCCTGTCCGTCACTAGTGACAATGACAGTTACCAACCCTGGGAACTGAGCAAAGAAGAAGTCATGAGTAATGATTTTGAAGTGGTTGGTGAGGTAGTTTGGTCTGGACAAAGGATGTAACAATGGATAATGAAAAGAAAAACACTGATTTAGATTTAGTAGGTAACTCAAGTGATATATTTAAACTCGCAAATGAAATCGCTCAAGATCCAGAAAAGCTTGATGAATTAAAGCAATCATTAGAAAAGCAGAATCAACTTTTACCTGCTTTTGCTCTGGTACTTCATTTCATGCAAACCGATCACTTCCAAAAGTTTTCTAACAGATGGATGGAGGCACGGTTTAAAAAGCACTTACTTGATACTTGGCCCCGATACATTTTGGCTGGCGGTGCATTAGTCGCTGCAACTTGGCTGACTTACGAAGGTAAGATGGATTCAACTATGGGGGTTTTGTTTGGCTCTATTCTTGGCTATATGTTTGGCAAGAAAGACGGTCAGTAATTCAAGTACGCATTCGGTACGTATATTGCGCACGAGCCCAGAAATGACGCTAATTGTGCGCATTATCCAACATAGGCGCCACCGAAAAGCGGCATGAGGGGTGATCGCCAGCGAGGCCGCGATTTTCCTGAGTATTTTCAGTGTGTAGCGTCATTCTGAATTTCCTGTCACTTCAATTGAAATTGCCCGAATTCCGTTCACTGTACCCTCGCAGTCCCCTTCCAGAGCAGGACAATCTCGCCTCATTCATCGTCGAAAACGACATCGAAAGCGACAACAGGCGGTACAAAGCAACTATCTTCGTTAAAAAGCAGGGGCGTATTATACATGCAGAATACAAAATGATCAGGAAAAAGACTGTAGACATGCCCGCACTGACCATCGATAAGTACGTGGGTTACGCCATGCAGCAAAAAGAAGAAACGAGCTGAGATTTCAACATAACCCGCGTATCAGATCAGCTTAGGGATTGAAATCTTGCGTTACCGCGGCCAATGCTGGAGAGAGGCCAGCCGTCGGCTGTTGCAGCATTTCTATTTCGTCGGTTTCGTTTGTTTATAAACTTACGTGTGATTTCACACAATCGGTAGTGCCTTTTTCAAAATCCTTTCTATTGTTGTTATTGCATATGATGTGCACATAAACACAAACAACAACATCAAGGAAATTCAACATGGCTGGACAAATTACATTTTGGGAAGGAAATGGCGGCACTCAGGATCAAGTGGGTAATACGCTAAACGGCGGTCAAAACTATAATATCGACTGTAAAAGTGGTGATCATGGTTTTTCAAATGACGAAGCACGTTCCCTGAAACTTCAAAATATTCCAAGCGGCATTACCGTCATCAAGGTCTACGATAGCCCATCGGCGTCTGAAAGCGATGACTGGGCTCGTGTTACTGTAATGGGTCCGGTTGATGAGGCAATTGTTGGCACTTTCAACTCCGATGGAAGCTATGCTGACGGAAAGGTGAAATGCGACAGCACTTACATCAATGGCCTGGATGGTAAAATTTCGAAAATCATGATTGATTACATTGATATGTAATAACGGTTCAGCTTTTGTGCGTTTTATTTCGTTTCACCACAAGCCCCTACTCTCAGGGGCTTTTTGTCCACAGCAGTAACAGCAAATGTCACAGCAGTTCATCCGGCACTTTACCGCCGTTGTCGGCCAGTTTCTGCAGCACGGTTTTATGCAGCCACATATTCATTTGGGCGGAGTCGGCCATTTTGTCTGCGGGGCAGCCCAGTTCAGTCGCCAGTTCTTTGCGGGCCGACAGGCTGCTGTCGAGGCCCAGCAGTTTCAGCAAATCGACAATAGAGGTTTTCCAGTTCAGTGCTTCCGGATGGTCAGCCGCCATAGCTTCCAGTTTGGCAACCACATCCACAGTTTCCATGGCCGGAGCGGCTGGCTCAGCCGGAGACGCGGGTGCAGGCGTTTCATCGGGGGCAAATGTGACGTTGGAAGATGGCGTTGGTGTCTGGGGTGATTTTTTTCCAAAGCCAAGCTTGTTGAGAATATCGTTGAACAAACCCATTACGGCTCCTTAACCGGTGTTGGCCGGATTGCGAATGACAGGCAAAACAGAGCGGCAGAAGTGCTCGCTCAGCTTCATTAAAGCTAGTCGGGTTATCCGGTGCAGAGCGTCGCATTTCAACGACTGAATAAAGGTTAACAAAAAAACGCCCTGAACTGTCCTTGTCCGGGGCGCGGCAGTCATCAATTTATCGGCGATAACGATTCAGAAGCTAGCCTGCAGCGACAGGCTGCCATAGGCGTTATAGCCATTCAGCATGATGTGGTAGCGACCAGACTGAGTGGGGGTGATAGAGCAGGTTTCGCTGTTACCCGCACGGTAAGGCCGGCAATCCCAGCTGGATTTGGTGGCTTTCTGCCCGAGGCGAACATACAGATCGGCATCCCCCGTTCCGCCATAGGTACGGACAGTTAAGGTACGCCCTGCCGGCACATCAATGTAGTAATGCTGCTCACTACCGGACGTCCCGTTCAGGCCACTTTGCACTTTACCGTTTTCCAGTTTGCCGTCTGACGGTGTACCCGGATCGCCGCCGCCATTATCTGTACCGCTGTAAGCCAGCAGATTAAGGCTATTGCGTGAATCACTCACTTTACCTGTAGTGCCGCGCTGGGTCAGTAACTGACTGACCTGAGAAGGGGTCAGGTTCGGATACTCATCGAGATACAGCGCAGCGACCCCGGCAACGTGCGGTGTGGCCATCGAGGTTCCGCTGATGGTTTTGTAGCTGCCGTCATACCAGGCGGAGGTAATGGAGGATCCCGGCGCAAAAATGTCGACACAGCTGCCCCAGTTAGAAAAGCTGGAACGCTGATCAGAACTGGTTGTCGAGCCGACAGTGATACCATTTGCCACCCTGGCGGGTGAGACATTGCAAGCATCCTGATTCTCATTTCCCGCTGCCAGCATAAAGCTGACGCCTGAATTCACCGCGCTGTTGATGGCGCTGTCCAGTGCGGTCGAAATACCGCCGCCCAGGCTCATATTCGCCACAGAAGGACCAGTGGCATTCTGCTTCACCCAGTCAACACCGGCAATCACCCCTGATGTGGTGCCCGAGCCATTACAGCTCAGTACCCGCACCCCGACCAGGCTGACGTTCTTCGCCACACCGTAGCGCGTACCGCCAATGGTGCCGGCAACATGCGTACCGTGACCATTACAGTCGGTGGCATTGCTGTCGTTATCGACGAAATCGTAGCCGGAACGGGCACGACCGCCGAACTCGGCATGGGTGGTGGTGACACCGGTATCAATGACGTACGCCGTCACGCCTGCGCCGTTATATTGAGTGACAAAATTACCGTCCAGCGGCAGGTTGCGCTGATCCACACGATCCAAGCCCCAGGTGGCATTGGTCTGCTGGGCATCAAAAGCTTCAGGGAAAACCGGATCAAGTGAAATCCGCTGATCCTGCTCTATGTAGTCAACCTGATTGTCCTGACGAAGTGTATTGAGTTGCTCTGCCGTCAGCTCAGCGACAAAGCCGCTCAGGGCAGAATCAAACACCCTTTCAGCAGTCACAGCATGAAGTGTACTGATAGACTCGACAGTACGGGCCACAAACTCGACACGCGCGGCGATATCATTGGCGATATACGCCGGTTCTTTTAACACCACAATATACTGATTGGCGACGGCCTTCTCAGGTGCCGCGGTGATCAGCCTGGCCTGTGACTCCGAACTTACTGCAAACTGCGAGTCTTCAGCCTGAATGGCAGCACTGGCTAATACCAGCGCAGACGTGATACAGCAACCTAGCATTGTCTTAAACATTGTTAGTCCTTTTTTATGTTTGTCCGTTACTTGGAATTGCCTACCCCTCACATCAGGCACAGTTAAAACCTATACGCAACTACGCCCTTATACATAAGATGAAAACACCAAATTTTATTAATGAAACAGAGAGATGCGTGGTTACATACAAGTTGAGACTCATAGCAAGGCATAAGTAACCTGCTGTTTTTATATCGCTATCTGGCCACTATGATGGACTTAACCTGATAACTGAAGGATGTAAACAAATCCGAACAGGTAAAAAACCTGCTGATCACTTCTTATATTTCATCAAGTTAAAATCATCACAATAAAAATCAGTCATAAGATTGCAGAGACCAGGCTTTACAGCAGACCAAAATGCTGATTTTTCACGGATTTGCAAAGCAGAAGATCTCGGCTAACTGAAAAGCGTGTTGTGCTGCTGAATGAAAATGCCTCCCGTCTCAGGGTGTAACAGGAAAAAAGGGCACTTTTCGTTCAGACTTGTTGAGAACCTCTTCACGACTCAGGGGAAAACCTATGCGCTGGCGCAAGACCAAACAAAGTACCAACATTGATGACAGACGCGGTCAGGGGCCAGCTCACTCCGGGATGGCGGTCGCTGGATTACTGCGTTTTCTCCCTTTCCTGCTCAAAACCAAAGTAGGTAAACTTATTCTGGTTGTCGGCGGGATATACTTGGCTTATCAGTATTTTACCGGTGGATCCGGAATGATGGACGTTCAGCCCGGTTCCGGGGCGATGCAGCAACAGGAAGGCGCACAAACCGGTGGCTTACCGGCCAGTGACGAAGAGGCTCAGTTTGTCGCGGCGATTCTGGGCACCACAGAAACCGTGTGGAGCAAGCTGTTCGACGGCCAGTATCCCGAA
Source organism: Photobacterium sp. 2_MG-2023 (assembly GCF_030547675.1). Classification (NCBI taxonomy): domain Bacteria; kingdom Pseudomonadati; phylum Pseudomonadota; class Gammaproteobacteria; order Vibrionales; family Vibrionaceae; genus Photobacterium; species Photobacterium sp. 2_MG-2023. Next base: position 34,235 of record NZ_JAUOQQ010000026.1, on the reverse strand, counting down.
CCGCAGCTGGTGTTGTACAACAATATCACCCAGACAGGCTGTGGCATGGGTCAGGCACAGTCCGGGCCATTTTATTGTCCTGCCGACAGCAAGGTGTATCTGGATCTCAGCTTTATGGATGAGCTGAAAAAACTGGGGGCGCCCGGTGATTTTGCTTTTGCCTATGTGATAGCACACGAGGTGGGTCATCATGTGCAAAACGTGCTGGGCACCAACAAGCAGGTCGCTCAAATGCAGCAGCAGGCCAGCGAAACCGATGCCAATCGCTTAAGCGTGATGCTTGAGCTACAGGCCGACTGCTATGCCGGTGTCTGGGGCTACTATGTTCACAATGACATGCAGTTGCTGGAGCCCGGCGACATTGAAGAAGGGCTGAAAGCCGCCAGTTCCGTGGGTGACGACAGGCTGCAGGAAATGGCAGGTCAGGCCGTACAGCCAGATGCCTTTACTCACGGTACCTCTGAGCAGCGGGCAAGTTGGTTTCGCAAAGGGTTCGAATCCGGCAATCCCAAAGATTGTGACACTTTCCAGAATCTGCAATAGCTCTTATCCGGGGCCAGAGCGACGTTGGCCCTGAAAAGATCACCCGGCCCTTTAAGTCCTGCTTGCCATTTAGTGGTTTCTGCATACACTTTGCCTCGCATTGTTCAGGACAACAGCAATGGCAGATGACTGCCGGCGCTGAAAGCACCATGTCCTGAATAGGCGGCATTTTTTGACTTACAAACCAGTCAATGAATCAATCGTTCATACCGTCAGCGACTTAACCGCTGATGCGAATGTGATCAGTTACACGAAAATTTTGTCCATCCGTAATGGATTATGTCTCTCAGAGCTAGGTTTTTGAAATGCTATGATAGACTATGACGCTAGTCGCTTTTTTGAGGAAGTATGGCAAATCATATGCAACTGCTGAATCAGGCCCAAACACTCTGTGATCAACGTGGAGTCCGGCTGACCCCGCAACGCCAGAAAGTACTGGAGCTGATTGTTGAACGCCAAAGTTCAATCAGCGCCTACGAGCTGCTTGATTTGCTTCGGGAAACTGAACCTCAGGCCAAGCCTCCCACTGTGTACCGCGCACTCGACTTTCTGCTGGCCCAGGGCTTTGTCCATAAAGTCGAGTCGACAAACAGTTATATCGCCTGCAATCTGTTGGACCATGCCTCTCATTGTTCACAGCTATTAATTTGCGATGAATGCAGTCATGTGGAGGAATGTCACGACGATGAATTGGCTAAAATGCTAAAACTAAAGGCACAACAACAGGGCTTTCAGATTTCTCACCATGTGGTTGAAAGCCACGGTGTGTGCCAAGCATGCCAACATAAGAAGTAGTCCGTTTCTGAACAACAACAAGGCAATCCAGATCCTATGCGAGCAGAATTTGTAAACCCGTTTCTGGCCTCTCTGCTGAATGTGCTCAAGACCATGGCGTCAATGGAGCTGGCCCCGCAAAAACCTCTGCTGAAAAAAGATGAAGTCGCCCGAGGTGATGTATCTGGCCTGATTGGTATGATTGGTCCGCAGACCAGAGGCTCGATGTCCATTACCTTTGATGAAGGCCTCGCGCTGGAAATTATGCAGCGCATGCTGGGCGAGCGGCCAAATGGCATCAATGATGAAGTCACCGATATGGTTGGCGAGATCACCAATATGGTCACAGGTGGTGCTAAACGTATTCTGTCTGAAAAAGGCTATGACTTTGAAATGGCCACCCCCGCAGTTGTGTCAGGCCGCGGCCACACCATCACGCACAAGAGTGAAGGGGCGATCATCATCATGCCGTTTGAATCTGAATACGGCAAAGCCTTCATCGAAATCAGCTTCGACCGCTAACGCTTTCAAACACCACTTCTTTTTCTGCAGGCCAGTGCAAACTGGCCTGACCTATTGCCGTGACTATGCTTAACCCTTTCACTCTTTTTGCATAAATAACGCATAAATCATTGCCCCGCATTCCGGTTACGATCTAGACTGGAAATGCTATTTAGGTATCTACTCACCTATAAAGATACCTGTTAATAGCATTCGTGTTGCCTGCCTTCGGGTAACGCAAGGAATAGATTACAAAGGAAAGATCGTCAAATGAGCAAACTGACAGGAACCGTTAAATGGTTCAACGATGATAAAGGTTTTGGTTTTATCTCTGCTGCTGATGGCAAAGATGTATTTGTTCACTTCAGCGCCATTCAGGCTCAGGGACGTCGTACCCTGAGAGAAGGCCAAAACGTTGAGTTTATCGTTACTGACGGCCAGAAAGGCCCACAAGCCAGCGAAGTGGTCGCCCTGTCTTAACCGTAAGGCATACCGCAACTAAGAAAAACGCCGCAAAAGCGGCGTTTTATCATTTCAGGCTTTCGTCAAGATTACTGACGCCATTGCTTAAAGGTATTGATCAGGCCATTGGTCGAGCTGTCATGGCTGCTCACCGCTGCGTTGTCCGCCAGCTCCGGCAGGATCTGATTGGCCAGCTGTTTACCCAGCTCAACGCCCCACTGATCGAAGCTGTAGATATTCCAAATCACGCCCTGGGTGAAGATCTTATGCTCATACATCGCGATCAGCGCACCCAAGGTATACGGGGTCACTTGCTTAACCAGAATGGAGTTGGTCGGACGGTTACCTTCGAACACTTTAAAAGGCGCCAGCTCTGCGGCTTCCTCCGGCGTTTTACCTGCCGCGGTGAATTCCGCTTCCACCTGCTCGCGGGTTTTACCAAATGCCAGCGCTTCGGTCTGTGCAAAGAAATTTGCCATCAGTTTAGGGTGGTGATCACCCAACTGATTGTGGCTGATTGCCGGGGCAATAAAATCACACGGGATCAGCTTAGTGCCCTGATGGATCAACTGATAAAACGCATGCTGACCATTAGTGCCCGGTTCGCCCCAGATAATTGGTCCGGTCTGATAATCCACAGGATTACCGCCGCGGTCGACATACTTACCGTTCGATTCCATGTTGCCTTGCTGGAAGTAAGCCGCAAAACGGTGCATATACTGATCGTACGGTAAAATGGCTTCGGATTCGGCACCGAAGAAGTTGTTATACCACAGGCCAATCAGCGCCAGAATGACCGGCACATTCTCGGTCAGCGGCGCTTGTGCAAAATGCTTATCCATCGCATGCGCACCGGCCAGCAGTTCTTCGAAACGCTCGTAACCCACAGCCAGGCAGATCGACAAACCAATCGCTGACCACAGTGAATAACGGCCGCCGACCCAGTCCCAGAATTCGAACATATTGTCGGTATCAATACCAAAGGCAGACACCGCACCGGCATTGGTCGACAGGGCGGCAAAGTGCTTCGCTACATGCGCTGGATCTTTGGCCTCAGCCAGGAACCAGTCACGCGCCGAGTGGGCGTTGGTCATGGTTTCCTGAGTGGTGAAGGTTTTTGACGCCACCAGGAACAGAGTCGTTTCCGGGTTCAGCCCCTTCAGGGTTTCAGCAATATGGGTGCCGTCTACATTAGAGACAAAATGCAGGTTGAGACGGGTTTTGTACGGCGCCAGTGCTTCTGACACCATGTAAGGACCCAGATCAGAGCCACCGATGCCGATATTGACCACATCTGTGATGGCTTTGCCTGTATACCCTTTCCAGTCACCGCCAATAATACGGTCGGAGAACTGCTGCATTTTCGCCAGCACGGCATTCACATGCGGCATTACATCTTCGCCGTCCACCAGCACTGGCGTATTGCTGCGGTTACGCAGCGCGACATGCAGTACGGCGCGGTCTTCGGTGCGGTTAATTTTTTCACCGTTGAACATAGACGCAATGGCGGTTTTCAGCTCGGTCTGTTCAGCCAGATCAAACAGCTTGGCCAGCGTTTCTTCAGTGATAAGGTTCTTTGAATAATCCAGCAGGATATCGTTGCCGAACGCCGCGGAAAACGTCTCGAAACGTGATGAGTCTTTAGCAAACAGCTCGCTGAGCTGAAGATCCTGTGCCTGTTCAAAATGGGCAGTCAGTGCCTGCCAGGCAGTTGTTTGCGTGGGGTTAATGTTTTTCAACATAATGACGTTCCTGATGTGTTATTTTTTCACTACAGCACAACCGGTGGTGCGGCAGTGAATGTCCAATTCAACGGCGTTTGCACAGCCAAACTGGCCATAAGCATGGCGATATTTTGGTAATTTTACAACTTATTGTTAATTATGCCGTCGCTACCGCCCTACCTGCCTTGCTCCAGGTCACGCTTTCGGTGAATCATGCATAGCCGCTAAACTATAGGAAATTATCCTGCAGTTCGAAAGAAACCAAGAGATAAAATCGACAGAAAGCATGTAACTCAGTAGTACCAATCTGAACTTTGGTCTGATTCCTCTCACATTACTGATGAAATTGAACAACAGATTGTTGAATAAATCATAGCCCTATCTGGCTGAAGGATCAGGACTCATTGCTCAGTAGCCAGGCTCTCAGCAGCGCAGCCAGTTGCTGTCGCTGTTCTTGTGTCAGCGGATCAAGAATGGCTTTCTCATTAACGACATGCGCTTCAACAGCCTGGTCAATTAAAACCCGGCCTTTCTCTGTCAGCGCCACACTGCAGCTTCGTCTGTCTTCGGGGCTGGCTATGCGTTCAATCAACCCGCGCTTGGCCAACTGCTCAATGCGGGTACTCATGGCACCGGATGACAGCATCAGGGTCTGGTAAAGTTCGGTCGGGGTCAGAGGGGTATTACAACGCCTCAATGTTGCCAGGATATCAAACTCAATCGCACTTAAATCATAGTTTTTAAACGTCTTATTTATTTTCTTGTCGATCAGTCTGCTCATGCGGCTTATGCGGCCAATCACGGCCATTGGCGAACAATCCAGATCAGGGCGTTGCTGTTGCCATTGTGTCAGTAACCTGTCTACATGATCGTGATGCATATAATTCTCTCAAACTATTTTTTCAAAAAGATACTTGAAAAAAAGATTTCTCAGGCGTACCTTTCATTACATATCTTTCATAAAAGATACTTACATAAAAGTTTTAATTATTATAGCACTGAATCAGTCGGCAACCTCTCAGCGATAAGGAAAAGCATTATGAAACTCAGCATTATTTCAGGCAGTCATCGTGAACAATCACACAGCGTGAAGGCGGCAGCCTATTTACAGGCACTGGCTCATGGCCAAGGGTTCGAGGAAGCAGAGATCATGGATTTAAGTACCCTTAATCTGCCGCTCTGGAACGAAGGGGTCTGGAGTGGCAGTGAGGAATGGAGTGGCTGGCGAGCACTCGCAGAAGAACTGAAAACATCGGACGCTGTGGTACTGATCACACCGGAATGGCATGGCATGGCAACCCCGGCCCTCAAAAACTTCCTGTTGCTGTGCACGTCGGCAGAACTGGGTCACAAACCCGTACTGCTGGCCAGTGTTTCCGCAAGCGTGAACGGTGTCTACCCTATCAGTGAGCTGCGCATGACAGGCAGTAAGAACAACCATGCGTGCTTCATTCCGGATCATTTGATCTTCCGCGACTGTGAGACTCTGCTGACAGCGGACAAGGCCGTCAGCGATGAGCGATTCGACGGCCGGGCGAGATATACCATCAAATCTCTGGCAGCCTACGCCAGAGCCTTAGCCCCGGTGCGAGAAGAACTGCAACAAGGGATGAAAGATTTCCCGTTCGGCATGTAGCAATCAGCATCATGCCCCTGGCTGTGATGCCCCAGAGGACACGGCCCGCTAGGACTTGATCACCACACAGGCCGTCTGTTTCTGGCGGCCAAAGCCGAGGATCTGGCTCAGCCCGGCTTTATTGAGCGGAATATGGGCGCGATGGCTGCTGTCCGCCTTGTCTTCGGCGAAAGGGTCATGAAAGAAAAAGAACTGTTCGCTGACGCCGCTCAGCACAATCCAGTGTGGCTCTTTGCAGCCGTTGAAACGATAGGTGCTGATCAGCATCAGCAAACAGTACCCTTGCTTCAGCCAGTCTTCAATCTGACTAACCGCCGGCATGGCATCCACCACAGGCACACCGGCCTCATCCATCTGCTGACAAAAATCCTGATGGACCAGCTCGATAATGTCCTTTTTCCTGGGATCGCGAACACTGTCTATAAAAGGCGTTGACAGCGACTGAGCCCACAATTCCACTTTGCACCCGCGCCGGTTTGCCGCCAGTGCCAACCCGTGTCCGCTGCACCCACCGTGCCCCGAGGCCATGAAGATAGTGGTAGCCTCCCGCCACAGCTGCATCTCGGTCTGCCGGCTGGGCTGAAAAGCTGGGTCCAGATAAGACAGACTCATCATTAAGCAGGCCGGACCACAAGTGAACGGCGTGGTCTGCACATACAAAGGGAGTGGCAGCAGATGCTTAGCTTCCATAGGGCTCAGGCGTTTTTGCATCCTGACGCCATCGGCCAGATCATCGTAATAATGGATTAAAATTTTTAATGGTTTATAACCGCATTTTTCATAAAGATTTCGCGCCGCGAGATTGTCATTGCGCACTTCCAGCCTTAATGTATTGAAACCGTTTTCCAGTGCCGCCGCTTCACAGGCAGACAGTAACTGCTGAGCAATGTGCCTGCCTCGATAAACGGGATCGACGGCAAGGGAATACAACCGCGCCAGCTGGGTACCCCGGTGAAATAACACCAGCCCATAGCCAGCTATCCGGCCTTCATCTTCCGCGACAAACAGCACGCTCTGGGGTGATTTAATAAACCGCCGCATCTGACGGGGTGAAATTCGATCCCCATCAAAAAGCTGAGCCTCCAGAGCATTTAAACTATCTAGATCATAAAGCTGTGCAATACGGACTATCATGGACTTATTCACGCTTGAGTGGACTAGTTCGATTTAATCCCAAAATTAGCCGTAAGGCTATAGGTGAAGAAAAAGATGACAAAAGTCCTCATTATTACCGACAACGACAGTGACTGGCGGCAGTATTTTCCCTCTGACAGGGTTGTCACTGTCGACACATATTTGCAGCAGGGCGCGTTTTGTGAAAACAAAGCCACTCAGGTCATAAACCTGTGTCGCGACTACGGTTACATGAGCAGCGGTTATTACTGCTCGCTGATGGCTGAAGCCCGCGGGCACAGGGTCATTCCCCGTGTGATGACGATTAATGACTTATCTCAGCCCTTCCTGTTGTCGGTACCGTCAGACCAGCTGGAAAAAGCCTTTGCGCACCAGTTGCAGTCGTCTGGGGATCAGCTCGAAGAAAAAATTTATTTTGGTCAGTCCAAAGTGCCCGGCTTTGAAAAAATGGCGCGCCGCCTGTTCGAGCACTTTATGGTGCCTGTGATTAAGGTCATTATCCGCCGCTCCGATTCGCACTGGCAGGTAGAGCAGATCACGCCGTTCCCGTTTCAGGATTTGACGGATCCTGAACAGGATTTGTTTGCCGATGCACTGGAACGTTTTTCTAACAAGGTATGGCGCTCACCCAAGCCCAGCAAGAATGCACGCTACGATCTGGCGCTGCTGGTCGATCCATACGAAAAGATGCCGCCGTCAGACAGTGCGGCACTGCACAATTTCAAGAAAGCCGCCAAGCGTCTGGGCATGCGGCTGCAGGCCATTACGCCGGATGACCTGTCGCGGCTGGGCGAATTTGATGGCCTGTTCATTCGTGCCACCACCAATATCGGTAACTTCACTTACCGTTTTGCCAAAACGGCGGAGAAGCTGGGCCTGATCGTGATGGACGATCCGGAGTCGATCATGAAATGCACCAACAAGGTGTTTCTCACCGAATTGTTGCGGTTGCATAAAGTCCCGACCCCGAAAAGTGTGGTGCTGAAAAGCTTCGATCCTAACTGGCTCGAACAGGCCGAAAACGACATAGGTTTTCCTATGGTGCTCAAAGTGCCGGACGGTGCTTTTTCCGTCGGCGTGGTGAAAGTCAAAAGCCGGGAAGAGCTGCTGACCCAAATGGATACCCTGTTTGCGCGCAGTACGCTGATTCTGGCTCAAGAGTTCCTGCCGACAGATTTTGACTGGCGGATTGGTATCCTCAACCGTCAGCCGCTGTTTGCTTGTAAATACTATATGAGCCGCGGCCACTGGCAGATTTACCAGCACCATAACAGCGGCCGGGTGACCTCGGGCGGCTTTGAAACGCTGGATTTGAAGCAGGTGCCGAAGAACGTTATCGAGGTTGCGCTCAAAGCGGCCAACCAGATTGGCTCTGGTCTGTACGGCGTTGATCTGAAGGAAGTGAATGGCCAGGTGGTGGTGATAGAAGTGAACGACAACCCGAGTATCGATCATAAAGTCGAGGATGCTTTCCTTGGCGATCTGCTCTACGACCGGGTGATGACAGAGTTTCTGCGCCGTATTCAGCTGCGCGGCTTTTGAGTCTGCGCCCCAGTCACCTTCTCCTAGCCTCCCCCTTGAAAAGGGGGGGACTGATTGAGTTTGCTGCGAGTCTTGCGTTTTCCCTCCCCTTGGCAAGGAGGACGAACAGCTAAAGCACCGCTCTCAGAATGGCTGATTCACCATGACGTTGAAACTACTTTCCTCTTCACCCCATGCCATTTCAGCCCGTACCACCACCCCTTCTACCTGAAAGCGCACTGCGCCTCCGGCACTCCAGCGCATGTCCTGGTTCAGTTCAGCAAGATCAAACTCGTCAGCCACCCGCCCCAAATCGGTAAACAGCACCCATTGCCACCAGGGAACATCATACCAGTCAAACACCGGCCAGCCGCTCAGCGGTTGCCACTCGGGCATGACCCGGTATTCCATGCTGTAACTGAGCGCACTGCGATCAGAAAAACGCCCGCCGGGATAACTGCGCAGGCGAAACAGACCACCAAGGCTGGCACGGGCAAACTCTGGCGGCCTGTGATAACGGGTTTGCCCCTGCACCTGCTCACTCTGATCCCAGCTCGGCACATCCGACAAATAGGCATTAAAGGCAATCACCTGCTGCTCAAACCAATCACCGGCCGGCCCTATGTCCCAAAACCAGCTCTGACTGAGCTCCCACTGCCACCAGCTTTCACGATCGCTGCTGCCGGGATCTGTGGTCACCGTCAGCAGGCTGTGCGATCCCTGGCTGGGGTTATGTTCGCTGTTGAGATTATCCCACTCCAGACGGGTTTCCAGCGCCCAGACCTCGTCAGTATCGGCAAATTCCGTGTCCGGCAAAGGCGGGGAGTCGTGAAAGCGGCGGTTCTGGTAATAAGGGCGAAATTCAATGGACGTGATCCCGCTTTGCCACGGCGTACTGCCGGTCAGCGGGCGTTCCAGCGCCAGAGCAGCCAGAGGGTTGGCCGTTGCAGAGCCCAATGGAAAGATATAACGGGCAAACATCCGGTATCTGGCATCATAGGCATTGGCATTGAAGGCATCCAGGGCGCTTGAATCATTGCTGGCCGCCTCTCCGAGATAAAAATCGGTATGCTGAAAATCGGCGTTGTAGATCTCGGCACCTAACAGCCAGCGGCTGTCGTTGCTGAAGCGGAAGTTATCGCCGCGTATATAGGTCAGCCAGGTTCCCTTGTTCCCTTTCAGGCCGGCCCCGAACAGTGAGGCCTGTGGCTGAAAAGCGCCTTTGACCACTCCGGCCATGCCTAAAGCAAAACCGATGTTGTCGGTATAAAAAGCAAAGGGCACCACGGCATAATCTTTTGCCCAATTCAGTTCGCCCTCGTCATCATAACCGCCGGTATTGATCTTAATACCGTCATCAGAGGCACAGGCAACCGCAGGATAGCCCGCCCAGAGCAAGGCTGAAAACAACCAAGCCGTGGCATTGACCACGGCTTGTCTGGGATGGCAGATACTTGTACGGGATAATGCCCGGCGATATAAGGGTGTCAGCATAACAGTTTCTTCATTGTCAGCGGTACGCCATAGCCACACGCGATGTCAGCTTGGTGACCAGTTCGTACGCTATGGTACCAACATGATCGGCCACCACCTCGGCAGGTAATCCCTGTCCCCATAATACTGCTTCATCGCCCACCCGATCAGTGGCATCCGGCCCCAGATCGACCGTCAGCATATCCATAGAGACCCGGCCTGCAATCGGCACCCAGCGGCCGTTAATCAGTACAGGCGTACCGTTCGGCGCGGTGCGCGGATAGCCGTCGCCATAACCTATGGCCACCACGCCGACTTTGGTATCCCGCTCGCTGACCCAGGTGCCGCCATAACCGACCGCTTCCCCTTGCCTGAGTGTCCGCACCGCAATCACACTGGAGGTCAGTGTCATCACAGGTTGCATACCAAAGGCCTCGGCAGAGTGCGTCTTATCAGCGAACGGCGAAATGCCGTACATAATAATGCCGGGACGAATCCACTCCAGGTGGCTGTCCGGCCAGGCCAGAATACCCGCAGAATTGGCCAGAGAGCGCTCGCCACGGCAACCTTGCGTCAGGGACATAAAAGTTTGGATCTGACTGTCTGTCACCGGGCTGTTCAGCTCATCGGCACAGGCAAAGTGGCTCATATACCGCAGCGGCTGTGCCACATTCTGGCTGGCATGCAGGCGCTCGACAAAAGCCTGGAACTCTTCCGGACGCACGCCGAGACGATGCATGCCGCTGTCAATTTTGAGCCAGACTTTCACCGGCGTCTCCAGCACTGCCTGCTCCAGGGCTTCCAACTGCTCTATGGTGTGGACCACGGTCTGAATATTATTGGTCACCAGCACAGGTAAATCTGATGGCGAATAAAAGCCTTCCATCAGAAGAATAGGCTTTACCACGCCACAGGCGCGCAACGAGAGGGCTTCCTCTATCCTCGCGACGCCAAAACCGTCTGCATCCGGCAGCCCGGTAGCAACCTGCTCCAGACCGTGCCCGTAACCATTGGCCTTGACCATGGCGAGCAACTTGCAGCCGGGCGCCTGTTGTCTGATCAGACTCATGTTCTGGCGCAAAGCCCGGGTATCAATATAGGCGGTAGCTGCTTTCATTTATTGTCCTGCTGCTGGGTTAACGCTAATACTCATCATCAAAAGCCGGGCCGGCATAGTTATCAAAGCGGGAAAACTGACCCTGGAAAGTCAGGCGCACGCTACCGATGGGACCATTACGCTGCTTACCTATGATGATTTCTGCAATGCCTTTCAGTGCACTGTCTTCGTGATATACCTCATCACGGTAGATGAACATGATCAAGTCCGCATCCTGCTCGATGGCACCGGATTCACGCAAGTCTGAGTTTACCGGACGCTTGTCGGCACGCTGTTCCAGCGAGCGGTTAAGCTGAGACAGCGCCACCACAGGCACATTCAGCTCTTTCGCCAGGGCTTTCAGCGAGCGGGAGATCTCGGCAATTTCCAGCGTACGGTTATCCTGCAAGCCAGGCACCCGCATCAGCTGAAGGTAATCGACCATGATCATGCTAAGACCGCCATGTTCACGGGCAATACGGCGGGCACGAGAGCGGACATCTGTCGGGGTCAGGCCAGAACTGTCATCAATGTACATGTTCTTCTTTTCCATCAGTATACCCATGGTCGACGAAATACGCGCCCAGTCTTCATCATCCAGCTGTCCGGTACGGATCTTGGTCTGGTCTACCCGCGACAGCGACGCCAGCATACGCATCATGATTTGTTCGGCGGGCATCTCCAGCGAGAAAATCAGCACAGGTTTTTCCTGCTCCATGGCTGCGTTTTCACACAGGTTCATCGCAAACGTCGTTTTACCCATAGACGGACGGGCTGCCACTATGATCAGATCCGATCCCTGCAGGCCAGCAGTTTTCTTATTCAGATCAGTAAAGCCGGTCGAGACCCCGGTGACACCATCCTGAGGCGACTGATACAGCAGTTCGATACGTTCCAGGGTTTTTTCCAGTATGGTATCGACATTTTGCGGGCCTTCATTTTCATTGGTACGCTGCTCGGCAATGGCAAACACTTTGCTCTCGGCCATATCGAGCAGATCGACGCTGGTTCTGCCCTGAGGATCATAACCGGCGTCGGCAATCTCGTTAGCGACCCCTATCATGTCACGGATCAGCGCACGCTCCCTGACAATCTCAGCATAGGCGGTAATATTGGCCGCAGACGGCGTGTTCTTGGCTAACTCGGCCAGGTAGGCAAAGCCACCGACATCATCAAGCTGATCATGCAGCTCAAGACGTTCTGACAGGGTGATCAGATCCAACGGCTGGCCGGATTCCAGCAACCCGGCGGCAGACTCAAAAATCATCCGGTGCGGACGGCTGTAAAAATCACGCGCGACCACTTTTTCTGCAACGCTGTCCCAGCGCTCATTATCCAGCAACAGGCCGCCAAGCACTGACTGTTCTGCCTCCAGCGAATGAGGCGGCATTTTGAGCGCATCCATCTGACTGTCTTTGGGACGATTGGGTTTACTTTTCTCTGCCATAACCACTTGCACGTTTGACCTGAATCCGGCCTGTTAGTATACCTGAACATTCCTGCGAGCTGGCAGCCATCCAGACAAAAAAGACCCGGTAAAAGCTGCGCTGCCCAATCTTACGGCACTTCAGCAAAATTTATGTCTAATAGCGCAACATCCTGACGATCATCTGACATTATTCAGCTACACTGCGCCGCCTACACCTTTTCTGCACTTTTTTGTGCAAGCCGTCGTTTCTTGTGTCTGTAGTTGGGAGGGCACGTGGCAAATAAATGCATACTGCTTCCTGTGCTGACATCCGGCCTGCTCATGATGGCTGAGGCCAGTGCAGACGAAGTGCCAGAGCTCCCGCCGATCACCTCGCCCTGGTCCAGTGAACTGGAGCTGGGATACCAGTCGCTTTCCGGCAACTCGAATACCAAATCGCTCAATACCCGGCTGGGGCTGACCTATGTCAAAGATCAGTTTCGTCAGCAGGTTGAAGCCAAATACCTGCTGGCAGAAGAAGACGGTGAGGAAGAAAAACGCAAAGGCCAGCTCGAATTACAGAGCGACTTCATCATTAATGAGCGGGCATATGTGCTGGGCAATACCAGCTATATCGACGATAAATACGGCCCCTATTTCAGGGATTTCACCCTGGCAACCGGTATCGGCTACCGGGTCATCCGGCTGGAAAACATGATGATGGAAATAGAAGCCGGACCGGGGTACCGCCATCAGGAACCCAACATAGACGAAATTGACGATGACGACATCATAGTGCCTGAAACCGTCGATGAGCTGATCCTGCGTGGCAGTACCCGCTGGATCTGGAAACCGTCCAAAGATGTCGAGCTGAATATCCGGCTGACAGGCATAGCCGGTAACAGTAACAGCACGCTGGAAACCCAGGTGTCTCTCACCAGTGCTATCTCAGAACATATCGCTATCAAGCTCAGCAACACTCAGAAGTTCAACAGCTGGGTACCGGACGGCCTGCAAAAGCGCGACGGCACCATGACAATCAACCTGCTATTTCATTACTGAGCAGCGTCATTACTGATCTTTGTCATTACTAAGCTGCGCCATCCTGCCGACAGCCCTTTCTCCAGACATAAAAAAACCAGCCCTGAGGCTGGTTTTTCCGCAGAAGTGCAGGTGCTGATTACTCAGCAGCAACAACTTCCAGCTTAACTGTTGCAAATACGTCAGAGTGCAGCTGCAGGCTGATCTCATATTCGCCAGTTGTGCGCAGAGCACCTTCTGGCAGACGTACTTCGCTTTTCGCTACTTCAACGCCAGCAGCAGTTACTGCATCAGCGATATCACGAGTACCGATTGAACCGAACAGTTTGCCTTCGTCACCCGCTTTAGAAGCAATAACTACAGCTTCCAGAGCGTTAACTTTCTCAGCGCGAGCTTGAGCAGCAGTCAGTTGCTCTGCAACTTTTGCTTCCAGCTCAGCACGACGAGTTTCAAACATTTCAACGTTAGATTTGGTAGCCATAACTGCTTTACCCTGAGGGATCAGGAAGTTACGAGCATAACCAGCTTTAACGCTTACCTGATCACCAAGGCTGCCCAGGTTACCGATTTTATCAAGTAGAATAACTTGCATTATCTTGTCCTCTTAAACTTAATTAAACCGGGCCTATTACTGATGCTTGTCAGTATATGGCAGCAGAGCCAGGTAACGTGAACGCTTGATAGCGCGAGCCAGCTGACGCTGGTACTTAGCGCGAGTACCTGTGATACGGCTTGGTACGATTTTACCAGCTTCAGTGATGTAGTTTTTCAGAGTTGCTACATCTTTGTAGTCAATCTCTTGTACGCCTTCTGCAGTAAAACGGCAGAACTTACGACGACGGAAGAAACGTGCCATGGGCTTATCTCCTGAACTAAATTTTTTCAATATGATCGGCATGCAACACTAACTTACCTATGCCATTCCGGCCGGTTTGCCACGAGATAAATCCCCCGGCTTTAATGTTGCTTCCGACAGCTAAATCATGAGTGAGTAATTGCTGACCTTTACCGCTGACCACCACGTTGATGTAACAATACACCTGCCGTGTTAAGTCCGCTTCCACCTGGTTGGAACGATGCTCAAGCACAAAATGGCAATGAGGAACGCCCGCCGGGGACTGGCTTCGTTTGGGATGCTTGGCAACAGTGCCAGACAACTCCAGACGATTGGTCATTCAATGATTACTCAGCGTCGGCCATTAGACCTTCAGATTGTGCATCTGCACGATCTTCACGACGTGGGGCACGCTCTTCTTTAGCCTTCATCATTGGAGATGGCTCAGTGATAGCGCCTTTAGTGCGCATGATCATGTTACGGATCACAGCATCGTTAAAGCGGAAGCTTGACTCCAGCTCGTCGACCACAGACTGCTCAGCTTCAACGTTCATCAGAACGTAGTGTGCTTTGTGCAGTTTGTTGATTGGGTAAGCCAGTTGACGACGACCCCAATCTTCCAGACGGTGGATTTGACCGCCAGAATCTTTGATAGCACCGGTGTAACGCTCGACCATGCCAGCAACTTGCTCGCTTTGATCAGGGTGCACCATAAATACGATTTCGTAATGACGCATGGGTTGCTCCTTACGGATTATTCAGCTTCCCTGTTCAGCTCGGTTATCCTGGGGAAGCAAGGAACGAAAAAATAAAACCGAGAATTTAGGCGCGAGATAGTACAGAATTACACCGCTCAGCGCAACTAAAAGAACAGCGATATCGCCCTGTTCTGGCGTTTATTTTCACCACAGACAGAAAGGCCACCCGAGCGGATGGCATTTCATTTGATTTAGCAGGTATTTTTGTTTTAGTCCTGACGCTGGCGAACCGCTTCAAACAGGCAGATACCCGTTGCAACCGACACATTCAGGCTGGAGACAGTGCCCGCCATCGGGATCTTAATCAGATCATCACAGGTTTCGCGGGTCAGACGGCGCATCCCTTCCCCTTCCGCGCCCATCACTATGGCCAGTGGCCCGGTCAGTTTGCTTTGATAGAGGTCATGAGTCGCTTCACCGGCGGTCCCCACAATCCAAATCCCTTTGTCCTGCAAGGCACGCATAGTGCGGGCCAGATTGGTCACCCGAATCAGCGGCACCACTTCAGCAGCGCCACAGGCCACTTTAGACGCGGTTGCGTTCAACTGGGCGGCCCTGTCTTTCGGCACGATAATCGCCACCACACCGGCGGCATCGGCATTTCGCAGACACGCGCCCAGGTTATGCGGATCGGTCACGCCATCCAGTATCAGCAACAGTGGATTGTCTTTACCTTCAAGCAGGTCATCCAGATCCTGTTCATTGTACTGTTTACCCGGTTTTACCCGCGCCACAATACCCTGATGGCTGCCGCCGTCGGCTTTATCGTCCAGTGCCTTACGGCCGGTCTGCTGGATAGTCACCCCTAATCGCTGCAATTCGTTCAGCAGCGGCAATACCCGCTCGTCCTGACGCCCTTTCAGCACAAAGACTTCAATGAAGCGTGCCGGGTCGGAACCCAGCACAGCGCTGACGGCATGAATGCCGAAAATCATATCATTACGCATTACTTAGTCTTCTTCGCCGCTCGTTCTTTCTTACCGGCCCGCGGCTTACGCGCCTTGACCGATTTCTTTTTCGCCTTGTCTTTTTTCTTGGCTTTTTTGCCTTTCTTGTCGTCTTCGCTGCCAGGCTTGGCTATCACACCGGCTTTCAGCTGCTGACGGACAGAAGTGCGCTCTTTCTTCGCTTCCGCTTTGTGCTCCTGCTGCGCTTCACCGTTTTCAACGCGGTACGCTTTCAGGTTCTGACGCTGCAAGCCTTCTGCTTTGCGCATCCGTTGCTGCTTCTCACGGGTTTGCGCGGTTTTACCTGGTCGGCGGGACTTTCTGCCACCGCCCACCAGTTCGAAATCAATCTGGCGGTCGTTGAGGTTAATCGCCGCGACTTTCACCTGGACAGTGTCACCCAGACGGTAAATTTTGCCGGAGGCATCCCCCACCAGGCGCTGACCGATAGGATCGAACTGGTAGTAATCGTTATCAAGATTTGAGATGTGCACCAGGCCGTCAATATTAAGCTCATTGAGGCGGACAAAGAAGCCAAAGCCCGTCACATTGGCAATCACGCCTTCGAACTCATCACCGACATGGTCCTGCATGTATTCACATTTCAGCCAGTCAGCCACATCACGCGTGGCATCATCGGCACGACGCTCTGTCATTGAGCATTGCTCGCCCAGCACATCCATGTCGTCGAAGGAATAGTGGTAGCCGCCGGTCGGTGTCCAGCGATCTTTGTGAGTGCCGTTCTCTTTGGCAACCAGATATTTGATGGCACGATGCAGAGCCAAATCAGGATAACGGCGGATCGGCGAGGTAAAGTGCGCATACGAGTTGAGGGCCAGACCGAAGTGACCCAGGTTTTCCGCCTGATACACTGCCTGCTTCATGGAACGCAACAGCATGGTCTGGATCAGTTCTTTGTCCGGGCGATTCTGGATCGCCGCTGCCAGGTGAGCATAATCACTCGGGGCAGGCTCCAGGCCACCGGTCAGATTCAGGCCCAGCTCGCCGAGGAAATCCCGAAAACCTGTCAGGCGTTCTTCGCCCGGGGTATCATGCACCCGGTACAGCGCAGGCTCTTTGGCTTTTTCTACCAGCTTGGCAGAAGCCACATTGGCCATGATCATACATTCTTCGATGATCTTGTGGGCATCGTTACGCTCTGACGGCACAATGCGGTCAATCTTACGATCCGCATTGAAAATGAACTGGGTTTCCAGCGTTTCAAACTCAATAGCACCGCGCTGTTCACGCGCAAGTTTGAGCACTTTGTACATGCTGTACAGCTCTTCCAGGTGCGGAACCAGAGGCGCATAACGCTGGCGCAGATCCTCGTCCCCTTCCAGCATCTTGCTGACTTTAGTGTACGTCAGACGGGCATGAGAGTTCATCACAGCTTCGTAATGCCGGTAGCCGGACAGTTTGCCGGCCGCCGAAATAGTCATCTCACAGACCATGCACAGGCGATCAACCTGAGGGTTGAGCGAGCACAGGCCGTTCGACAGCACTTCAGGCAACATAGGGATCACCTGAGCCGGGAAGTAAACCGAGTTACCGCGGTTTATCGCTTCTTTATCCAGTGCGCTGTCAGGGCGCACATAGTAGCTGACATCGGCGATAGCCACCCATAAACGCCAGCCACCTGATTTTTTCTTTTCACAGAACACAGCGTCATCGAAGTCGCGGGCGTCCTCGCCGTCGATAGTCACCAGCGGCAAATCCCGCAGATCAACACGGCCTTTCTTGGCGTCTTCCGGCACGTCTTCTTTCAGTGTCGCGACCTGCTTCTCAACCTCTGCCGGCCAGACATGGGGAATATCGTAGGTACGCAGGGCAATTTCAATTTCCATGCCCGGTGCCATGTTCTCGCCCAACACTTCCACAATTTTACCGACAGCATTGTACTGACGGGTGGCGCGCTGGGTGATTTCCACCACCACTACGTTACCCATGCGGGCACCCTGACGCACTTCCTGAGGGATCACGATATCTTGCGAGATCCGTGAATCATCCGGTACGACAAAGCCCATACCGTCTTCAATAAAATAGCGACCGACAATCTGGCCGCTGTATTCCTGCAGCACACGGACAATCCGCCCTTCACGGCGGCCGCGTTTATCGACGCCTGCCACCTGAACCAGAACGTAATCACCATGGATAACACCGCGCATCTGATGAGACGGCAACAGCAGGTCATCTTGACGGGCCATGCCGCTGCCTTCAGGGCGCACAAAGCCAAAGCCGTCTTTATGGCCAATGACATGGCCTTTAATCAAATCCAGCCTTTCCGGCAATGCGTAACACTGGCGGCGGGTGTACACCAGCTGGCCGTCGCGCTCCATGGCGCGTAATCGGCGGCGAAGGCCTTCATACTGGTCTTCGCCCTGCAATTTCAGCTCGGTAAACAGCTGATCGCGATTAACAGGTGTACTAAAGCCGCGAACCACTTCCAGAATGAATTCACGGCTTGGGATTGGGTTTTCGTAGTTTTGAGCTTCCCGCTCGCGGAAAGGATCGACGGGTAAATCAGTTGTACCTTTGGACATAAAATAATCCGTATTGGCAGCCAGATACCCTAAGTATATCCCTGCCATCAATAATTAGTTGGGAGCAGGTCAAATTCCGCTCCAATAAATGAAGATAATATCTGCGTGTGAATCAGTCGCTTACACGCTTTTTTTGTGAGCCTGCCTGTCACTGGCAGCTCAAGCAACGCGACAAGATAAATGCCGCTCAGATCACATTCTAAGCGCTAACTGCCTGAAAAGATACCGCAGGCCAAAAATCACCACGGCAAGAGGGAGGTTACCAGAAGCTCTCTCGTCGCTTCGCGCGAGCAATCACATTGGAAGGCATACGCAGCTCTAAATTGCGACGTAACTGAGCAATCTTTTTGTGGGTCCGGCCGTCAGCCGTCACTGACTGATACAGCCAGCGGTAAGCATCTTCGTAATCCAGCGGGCTGCCATAATCATTGAGCAGCAATTCGGCAAGCTGAATGCGTGCAGCCAGATGGCCCATCGCCGCCGCTTCGCGCAAATAAGGAATCGCACGTTCCCGATCCTGTTGCACCAGTGTGCCCCTGGCATAATAACGGCCCAGCTGTTCCAGCGCTGAAGGCAGGCCCTGACGAGCCGCTGTTTCCATGTAATAGAGGCCCAGTTCAACGTCACGCTGCACACACACGCCCCAAGCCAGCATGTCACCGTACAGAAACTGATACGCTGGCAGTTCAACACGCTCTGCCCGCACTTCAATATCCTGTACCAACTGGCACTCATCGGCTTTCACGCGCTGTAACTGCTGGTTGCCCTCAAACAGATGGATCAGTTCCGCCTCTGAATACAAAGGCACAGCATCCCCAACATCTGTAATCGCTTTAACCGGCATCGCCGCCACTAAAGCTGAAAGCACTATTACACGCAGAACCATTCCGCTCTCTCTTTACATTGAAACATTACGACTGGACTCAGCCACATTTCTTCGCTGAAAACGATAAAAAACCTGGCGGTATGAACCTTATCGACCAGAGGCAAACAGACTTTAGTCAAAATTTCAGAAAGCGAACAACAAAAAGCCAACCCTAAGGTTGGCTTTTGAGCATCAGGTCAAATCGCTCAGCAATCAGCTTGCGTACGGATGCACCTTGATGATGGTTTCGTTACGATCAGGGCCGGTTGAGATTAAATCGACAGGTACACCTGTCAGCTCTTCCAGACGCGCGATGTAATTCAGTGCCGCCTGCGGCAACTCTTCCAGTGTTTTCACACCGAAGGTAGTCTCAGTCCAGCCTGGCATAGTTTCGTAGATAGGCTCTACGTCTTCGAATGCATCAGCCGCCATTGGAGACACAGTCAGGATCTTGCCATCCGGCAGTTTGTAACCGGTACAGATCTTGATTTCTTCCAGACCATCCAGAACATCCAGCTTAGTCAGACAGAAACCGGACACTGAGTTGATTTGCACAGCACGGCGCATTGCAACGGCATCAAACCAGCCACAACGACGCTTACGGCCTGTGGTTGCACCAAACTCATTACCTTTCACACCCAGGTGCTCACCGACTGCATCATCAAGCTCAGTCGGGAACGGGCCAGCACCAACACGTGTGCAGTACGCTTTGGCGATGCCCAGAATGTAACCCAGGTAACGAGGACCGAAGCCAGAACCGGCAGCAACACCGCCCGCCGTCGTGTTAGAAGAAGTCACATACGGGTAAGTACCGTGATCGATGTCCAGCAGTGTGCCTTGTGCACCTTCGAACATGATCTTGTCGCCACGCTTGCGTGCGTCATCCAGCTCCTGGGTTACATCAATAACCATAGATGTCAGGATGTCCGCCTGAGCCAGCACAGTTTCCAGTACTTCTTCGTAGCTTACAGGCTCAACATTGTAATAATGCTCCAGCTGGAAGTTATGGTAAGCCATCACTTCCTTAAGCTTCTCGGCAAATGCCTCTTTATCGAACAAATCGCCAACACGCAGACCGCGACGAGCAACTTTATCTTCATAGGCAGGACCGATACCACGGCCAGTCGTACCGATTGCTTTCTTACCACGAGCCAGCTCACGAGCCTGGTCCAGCGCAATGTGATACGGAAGAATTAGCGGACAAGCTTCTGACAGGTATAAACGCTCACGAACTGGAATACCACGCGCTTCCAGTGGCTCCATTTCTTTCAGCAGAGCATCAGGAGAAAGGACGACACCGTTACCGATAATGCATTTCACGTTGTTACGCAGGATGCCTGAAGGGATTAAGTGCAGGACAGTTTTTTCACCATCTATGACAAGGGTGTGACCTGCGTTGTGACCGCCCTGGTAGCGAACCACATATTGTGCATCTTCAGTCAGCAGATCAACGATCTTGCCCTTACCTTCGTCACCCCACTGGGTGCCGAGAACGACTACATTGTTTGCCATCTTTCTTCGTCTATCAGTAGTTAAAAATGGATTCTAGCACCTTACAAATTTGCTTGCAGTCATTTTTTGACCATGACCCAGAAAATCGAAAGGCAGGCTTCACGAATACCCTACGTCAGGATTTACAGCTGGGTGAACATGATATAAGCAATAACGCTGCCAGCGACGACTAAACAACCACCTATACGGCGTAATGTCTGATCATCCTGGCTGCTCAACTGACTGATCAGTTCGCGCCAGCCCCTGGGTGCCAGTAATGGCCCCAAACCTTCCAGAATCAGTACCAGCCCGACGGCCAGCCAGAATGTTTGACTCATCGTTTTACCCCGCTATCGGCTCATAATCTCCAGGTCTCAGACAAAAAAAAGACAAGGCCAACGCCTTGTCTTTTTGTCAGCACTGAACCCTTTTAGTTCAGGCCATCCGACCCTTTCATGTATTTGAAGAAGTCACTGTTTGGATCAACCACCAGAATATCCTGCTTGGAGCTGAAGCTGTTTTCGTACGCTTTCAAAGAACGCAGGAAGTTATAAAACTCCGGATCTTTGTTAAACGCAGTCGCATAGATATCTGCAGCTTTCGCTTCAGCATCACCGCGCTGGATGCGGGCAATACGTTCTGCTTCAGAAATAATCTTGGCGACTTCCAGCTCAGACTGAGCACGGATAACCTCGGCTTTTTCACGGCCCTGAGAACGGTGCTTACGAGCAACCGATTCACGTTCGGCACGCATACGGCGATAGATAGACTCGCTGATCTCATCCGGCAGGTTGATTTTCTTCATCCGGAAATCAACCACTTCGATACCAAGGTCACGGGCACTGATCTGAGTTTCTGCCAGTACATCTGCCATGATCTTGTCACGCTCGCCTTCCAGCTCTCGCTTGGGGGCCACTTCCTGCACAATTTCAGATGCAATGGCCACGCTTTCATCAACGGGTGCAGCAGCGCCGGCATCCACGTTGTTGCCACGATCCGGACCAGACACTATCTGTTTGATCTCTTTGGCACCGATCTGAGCACGCAGACTGTCGACAACCTTACGTTTCAGCAGCCCTTCCGCCGTTGCGGTATTACCGCCACCGGTGGTCAGGTAATACTGACCAAAGTCCTGAATACGCCACTTTACATAAGTGTCGATGATCACGTCTTTTTTCTCAGAAGTGACAAAACGGTCAGCCTGATCATCCATGGTCTGAATACGGGCATCCAGCTTACGAACACGGTCAAATACCGGTACTTTAAAGTGCAGGCCCGGCTCATACACACGTGTCATGTTGCTAACGTCATCTTTAATGATTCGACCGAAACGAACCACAATTCCACGCTCGCCCTCTTTGACGACGAAGACGGACATCAACACCAGAGCGATGAGAATGACTACGAGCGGGATAATTAACTTACGCATAATTAATATCTCCCCTGACGACCAGAGTCAGCACGCGGTGCCGCTGGAGTAGGATTCGCATTTTCCGTCTTCTCCAGCTCAATACCGTACGAGCTGGATGGGCTCATTTGCTGCTTACTGCCTTCAGACTGATTCATCAGCTTGTCCAAAGGCAGATATAACAGATTGCCACCAGATTTCGAGTCCACCATCACCTTGCTGGTGTTGGAGTAAACACGTTCCATAGTGTCCAGATACAAGCGATTACGGGTTACTTCTTTCGCTACATTGTACTCAGGTAACAATTTCTCAAATTGAGCCACTTCACCCAGTGCGCCGTTAACCACTTTCTCGGTATAACCTTCCGCTTCTTTCTTCAGACGTTCAGCACGACCTGTCGCTTTCGGCAAAATATCGTTGCTGTATGCTTCCGCTTCGCGCACAAAGCGCTCCTCATCCTCACGGGCCGCAATCGCATCATCAAATGCATCTTTCACAGCTTCCGGCGGACGGGCTGACTGGAAGTTCACGTCCACAACCAGAATACCCATGTCATATTTATCGGTAATCTTATCGATATCAGTCTGAGTATTGGCACGAATCGTCTGACGGCCACGGGTCAGGGCTTCATCCATAGTGGAGTCACCGATCACCGCACGCAGTGCAGAATCCGTCGCCTGGCGCAGACTGTCGTCCGCATTGGTCACACTGAACAGATACTTCTGTGCGTCAGACACCCTGTACTGCACTTCCATTTCAACTCTCAGTACGTTTTCATCCTTCGTCAGCATCAGACCTGAGCTGCGCAGAGAACGAATCGCCTGTACGTTGACCAGCTCAACATCATCGATGAAGGTAGGTTTCCAGTTCAGACCAGGATCGACCATTTCATAGAATTTACCAAACCGAAGTACGACGCCACGCTCAGCTTCGCCAACAGTGTAAAACCCAGAAAATCCCCAAATCGCAGCCGCGATAACAGCAATGACACCTAAGCCGACAGCACCGCCGCCGCTCGAAGGTCCACGCTTATTCCCAAAAATACCACCAAACTTACGACTCAGTTTTGCAAACACTTCATCGAGATCAGGCGGCCCTTGTTCACGACCACCACGATTATTGTTCCCCCAAGGGTCCTTATCGCGGCCACCGTTGTTTCCAGGCTCATTCCACGCCATTATAGAACTCCATCAATATGATATGACGACAGTTTTTATTACTCTAGCAGTCCATCAGGCAAGGATAAAGTCATCCAGCCCCTGGTGCTCTCTTTTTTGCAGTCGAGCCCATTCTGCGATGGGTAAACGTACATCCAGTATCAGGTTACCATTTTCTTCATACTCTTCCCTGACAATCGCCCCAAGCTGATAAAACTTGCTCCGGAAGCGACCGATCACTGCCGGCGGCAGACGCAGAGTATGGGTGACCATAGTCCCGGACAGCCGTTCCGTCAGTGCCGTGAAAAGCACATCAATACCTGTCCCTTCACGGGCAGAAACCCAGATCCGCCGTGGAATACCGTCTTCGTCGCGCTCAATACGCGGCTCAGCCTCTTCCAGGTTGTCGATCTTATTCATGACCACCAATACCGGGACATCACCGGCGTCGATCTCTTCCAGTACCGTGTTGACCGCATCGATATTTTCCCGATAACGCTCATCACTGGCATCCACCACATGTAACAACAACGCGGCTTCCTGGGTTTCTTTCAGCGTGGCTTTAAACGCAGCCACCAGATCATGAGGAAGATGGCGGATAAATCCGACCGTATCGGCCAGGATACTGGTCCCCACATCGTCCACATCGATTTTCCGCAACGTCGGATCCAAGGTGGCGAACAGCTGATCCGCAGCATATACCCCGGCATCAGTTACCCGGTTAAACAGGGTAGACTTACCGGCGTTGGTATAACCGACTAACGAAATTGTCGGAATATCTGCCCGACTTCTGGCTCGGCGGCCCTGATCCCGCTGTTTGGATACCTTATCCAAGCGACGCAGAATCGCCTTGATCCTTTCGCGCAGTAAACGACGGTCAGTTTCAAGCTGAGTTTCACCCGGTCCGCGCAGACCTATCCCGCCCTTCTGTCGTTCAAGGTGGGTCCAGCCTCGGATCAAACGGGTAGAAATATGACGTAACTGCGCCAGCTCGACTTGCAACTTACCCTCATGGGTACGCGCACGCTGAGCGAAGATATCCAAGATCAATCCGGTTCTGTCCAGAACCCGGCATTTGCACAGCCGCTCCAGGTTTCGCTCCTGGGCAGGCGAGAGTGAATGGTTAAAAATGACGATCTCGGCGTTTTCCGCCCTGACCGCATCGGCAATTTCCTGTGCTTTACCTTCTCCCACGTAATACTTAGGGTGGGGAGACTGTCTGCTGCCTGTAATCACACGCAGCTTATTGACTCCCGCCGAGGAGACCAGCATTTCAAACTCGCTGAGATCTTCCCATTCCCCTTCTTGCGTGAAGTTGATATGAACAAGAATTGCCTGTTCACCGGCTTCATAACGGTCAAACAAGCAATCAACTCCTTATCGAAGAATATTATTCTTCTGTTTTTTCCTGACCACGTTCTGTTGTCGGACGATCACCTGAATGGTGATGATTTACCGGGCGAGCCGGTACGACAGTAGAAATAGCGTGCTTGTACACCATTTGGTTGACAGTGTTTTTCAGCAGGATAACGAACTGGTCAAATGACTCAATCTGTCCCTGGAGCTTAATACCATTGACCAAGTAAATAGAAACCGGGATTCTTTCACGACGCAGCGCATTCAAAAACGGGTCTTGTAGAGATTGCCCCTTAGCCATTCTTTCTTTTCCTTATTTGTTTGTAGTTGTATGTTTCAATGAACAAAAAAACAATACGCAAAGCAGAGATGAGTATACACGTTAATCAAACCTCACGGCTAACGGAGTTTGTGACTGTTTGTAACGCTTTCTCTACATCACTGCTATCCAACCAAGTCAGCGCTTTCCAGCTGCGAAGCCAGGTAATTTGCCGCTTGGCTAACTGACGGGTTGCACAGATTCCGCGAAAAACCGCTTCATCCAAGGTGCAATTTCCGTCAAAGTAATCCCACATCTGTCGGTATCCAACACAGCGCACTGACGGGAGATCCGGATGCAGATCCCCCCGCTCATACAAGGCTCGAACTTCCTGTTCAAAGCCTGCTTTGATCATCTTGTCAAAACGCTGTTCGATCCTCTGATGCAGAATAGCCCTATCCATGGGTGTTATCGCAAATTGGTGTACCTGGTAAGGTAATGTTTCCCCCTGCGTTTGGGTCAACTCAGTTAAAGTTTTACCTGAAATTCGGAAAACTTCCAATGCCCGCGACAATCGTTGTGGATCATTTGGATGGATCCGTGTCGCAGAGACGGGATCAATTTGTTGTAATTCTTCATGTAAAGCCAGCCAACCCTGTTCCTGGGCTTGTTGCTCAATCTCAGCACGAATAGCCGGATCAGCCTGCGGGAGTGGCGAAAGCCCCTCCAGCAATGCCTTAAAGTAGAGCATAGTGCCGCCAACCAATAATGGAATGCGACCAGCCGCCACGATATCTGCCATTTCTTTAAGGGCATCTTCGCGAAAATCGGCGGCTGAATAACTTTGTGACGGATCACGAATATCGATCAGCCGATGCGGTGCCTGAGCCAGCTCAGCAGCATCCGGCTTCGCGGTACCAATGTCCATATCACGATAAATCAGTGCAGAGTCCACACTGATTAATTCAACAGGCAACTGCTGATGCAAACGGATAGCCAGGTCGGTTTTTCCCGACGCGGTAGGCCCCATCAGAAAAATGGCCTGTGGAAGAGATTTAGTCATGTTTAAACGCTTCTAATGCCGGCTGCAAATCGACCGGACGCAGCAGCCGGGAATAATAAGATTCCAGGGTACTCCCCCAGAGTTGTTCGAGCTCACCCAGCAAAGTAATGGCCTGTGACAGGCTGAAGCGTTCACTGTGAGCCGACAGTTCGGCCGACAGCCAATCCAGCAAAGCTTCCCAGTAATCAGTATGACTCAGTTGTTCCCCGGCCTCTGACAGCGTGCAGAGTTGATCCAGTAACGCAGGGATCAGCAATTGCAGGTTCTGCTGGCGAAGCGGCAGGCTCACCGCCAGGATCACCAGTTTATCCTGCCCTTTTGCCCGGATCTGGATACCCAGTTTCTGCAGGACCGCGCTGTGCTGTCCGGCACTTTGGCTTAACCGCCGTGTAGTTGGGATCACCAGCGGGATCAGCAATGGCTGAGGTTTAAGGCCGTCATGACGGGCAAATTCCAGTTGCCCTTTGATGCGCAGCTGATCTGCCTCTGTGAGCGATAACAAAGCCACATCAGTGCCATGGCTGACCAGCAGATAGCGCTCTGCAATTACGGTCAGCGCTTTACCCAGTCCATGCTCCGGCTGGCTGTTGAGTACCGGATCGCGTTTGACCGGTTCCGGCGTTTCACGCCAGACGTTGGCAAGTTGTACACTCTGCGGCTGGCGTGGCATCTGCTCAGGTTCTGCCGATGCGACAGGTGTCTGCATCAATGCCTGATAGGCCGCAACTTCCGTTTTGGAAGGTGATTCTCCGCCATGCTGACGAGGCGAGTGGCTCCGGGTACTGGCAGCAGGACGGGACGACGCCGGGGCAACAGCGGCCCTCTCCTGCTCTGGACGACCGTCCGGGCGGGCTGAGGTAACAGACTCATCGCTCTGTCGCCATTCTTTTGCCGGCGCTTGTCGCGGATAGGCCGGGGTATTGGCAATAGCATCCAGTGCGTTGGAAGGAGAGACGCGCGAGCTATCGGCGTCTTGTGCCGGATTCTGCTGCCTGCTGAGCGGTGCCGGTTCCTTGATCTGGTAAGCATCCGGCTGGGCGGCATCACCGCGGGCCGATGCTCGCTCTGGTGCCGAGTACAGGCTGCTTTCAGCTCCACTCTGCTGCAATGCACTTTGCACGCCCTGATAGATAAAATCATGCACCAGACGGGCATGGTGAAAGCGTACCTCGTGTTTGGCCGGGTGAACGTTAACATCCACCTGGTGCGGGTCGACCTCAATGAACAGCACGTAAGCCGCGTACTGCTCTGCGGCCAGGGCGCCTTCAAAGGCCTGACGGATAGCATGATTGATCAGCTTATCCTTCATCATCCGGCCATTGACGTAACAGTACTGAATATCGTTCTGTGCCCGCGCCCCTTGCGGGGTGCAGATCCAGCCTGACAGACGCAGGTCGCCGTGACCCAGCTCCAGTGACAGCGCATGTTGCAGAAAACCCTGCCCGCACACGGCGGCCAGCCGGCGCTCTTTTTGCGCCTGCGTCTCTGCAGCGCGGTACTGACGAATCAGTTTACCGTTGTGGCGCAGCAGTATACTGGCATCGAACCGGCTCAGTGCAATACGCTTGAGCAGTTCATCAATATGAGCAAATTCGGTTTTTTCGGTACGGAGAAATTTACGGCGAGCCGGGGTATTGAAAAACAGATCCAGTACTTCCACTGTCGTCCCGACCGGGTGAGCGGCCGGTTTAAGCTGCACCGTCATTTCACGCCCTTCAGCATAGGCCGACCAGGCTTCCGGCTGCGCATCGGTACGGGATGTCAGCGTCAGACGGGATACCGAGCTGATACTCGCCAGTGCCTCCCCCCTGAAGCCAAGGCTGGCGATAGCTTCCAGATCATCCAGAGTCGTGATTTTTGACGTAGCGTGACGGCTGAGCGCGAGTTGCAGCTCTTCTTTCACTATTCCGACTCCGTTATCACGGATGCGAATGGTGCGGCTGCCGCCTTTATCAATGTCGATTTCAATACGGGTTGCGCCAGCATCCAGACTGTTTTCCACCAGCTCTTTCACCACAGAAGCAGGGCGTTCCACTACTTCACCAGCGGCGATCTGGTTAGCCAGCCTGGCAGGTAATATCTGAATGGGCATAATCAGGTCTGCAATTAAGTGCTTGGAATTTTAAGTTTCTGGCCCACCGCCAGTGTATCTGAGCTTAGCTGATTCGCTTGCCGGATACTACTGACGCTGACCCCATAATGGGTTGCAATTTTACCGAGGAATTCACCGCGGCGTACAGTATGCTCAACCAGCTTGCGCTGAACCGGAATGTTCAGCTTCTGGCCGACGGCCAGTTCATCTGATCGCAAAGCGTTAGCCTGCCGAATACTGTCGACTGTCACTTTATACCGGCTGGCGATCTTACCCAAAAATTCGCCCCGCTGCACGGTATGCACCACGGTGCTGTGCGTGATGCTGGCCACGGCAGCACTGCTGTTAGTGGTGCCGCTGTTGTGGCTGGCCGTTTTACCGGCAGGAATTCGCAATATCTGGCCCACTTTCACCACATTGGATGACAACTGGTTCATCTGACGGATTGCCTGGACAGACGAGTTGTATTTATCGGCGATCACGCTCAATGACTCGCCGCTGGCGACTTTGTGCTTAATACCGTGCTTGCGGGCGGCAAATAAGGTCCCTTCCGGTGGTTTATCATTGAAATAAGCCAACACTCCCTTATACACCGCCTCTGAGAGCTTGTTCTGGTGGCTGGTGCTGTTGAGCAAACGTTCTTCGCGCGGATTGGTGATAAATCCGGTTTCAACCAGCAGTGAAGGGATATCCGGTGATTTCAGTACCGCCAGACTGGCATGCTCGGGTTTCGACTTATGCAGCTTAGTCACTTTAGCCATTTCGTTCAGTACCCGGCTGGCAACGTCATACCCTTCTTTTTGTGAATGACTGAACTGCAAATCCAGCACCGCCATACTCAGGTACTGATCGTCCTGACCGCCGGACAGCACATCGCCGCCGCCCAGCAATTCAGACTGCTTCTCTTGCTGTTCGAGCCAGCGGCCGATTTCTGTATTGGCGCGGCGGGTATTCAATACCCAGACAGACGCCCCTTGCGGCTGCGGTTTATGAAAACCGTCCGCATGGATAGAAACCAGTAAATGCGCTTTGTTCTTGCGGGCAATTTCAGAGCGTTTGTTCAGATTGACGAAGTAATCCCCCCGGCGGGTCATGACCGCTTTCATGCCTGGTGTAGCGTTAATGCGGTCAGCCACCTTACGCGCAATGGTCAAAGTGACATTTTTTTCATATTTCCGGCTCGGGCCGATAGAACCGGGGTCTTCCCCGCCATGGCCGGCATCGATGGCCACGATAATATCGTCATTACCGTAAGGCAGGTGAATGCTGTCGACCGCTTTTGCCTTGCTGCCCGTGTCCGCCGATTTGACGGTTTCGGTTTTGGCGGCATGCGGCAGATCCAGCACCAGACGGTGACTGTAATGGCCATCCGGAGTCGGTGGCAGTTTGAAAATCTTGGGGGATGTGGTGGAGCGGGTCTCAAACACCAGACGGGATGTCCCGGTTTCCGGCGGGCTGCTGCTGCGAATTTTCGTCAATACATCACTGTCTTTGACCACAACCGGTAACGACGATTTCAACGAAGTATCCTTCAGATCAATCACCAGACGATCAGGTTTAGTCAGCGTAAAATAGGTAAAAGTCGGCTCTTCCTCCATGTCCAGCACGACCCGGGTTTCATCCGGGGCTGGCCATACACGAATCCCTTCTACTTCATTCGCCAGAGCTGAGCCGCTCACTATCCCGGCAAGAAAAACCGTCAAAGAAAAACTTCTGCGCCACCCCATTGAATCAACTCTGCTCCAGTTTCTTTAACAATGCCATCCCGTAGCCGTTGTTCGCCGTCACTTCAACCTGACGGTGCTGATCTACGTAGCGAAGTTCAATATCCAGATCCGGCGCCGGCAATAATCCTGTGCCTTTTTCCGGCCATTCAACCAGACAGATGGCATCCGAAGTGAAATAGTCACGGATCCCCATAAATTCCAGCTCTTCCGGATCTGCCAGACGGTAAAGATCAAAATGGTAAACCTGCCAGGGCGGCAGTTCATAAGGTTCCACCAGGGTATAGGTCGGGCTTTTTACATTGCCCTGATGACCCAGCGCGCGGATAAAGCCCCGGCAAAAGGTTGTTTTACCTGCACCTAAATCACCGTGAAGGTAAATCGTCGTCTGCCGCTCACAGGCCTGAGCCAATTGTTGACCAAAAGCCACCGTTGCCGCTTCATCGGCCAACACAATATTCAATGTCTGCATTGTTGTCGTTATCTTTATCTTAGATTTATCAATTGTCGAATATACGCAAAGAGATCACCAGCCAGCAAGCCACGTTCCCCTGACTCTGCAGCCAGATCTGCTGCCCGGCTATGAATCCACACACCAGCCCGGCCCGCTTGCGATAGCGTCAGCCCCTGCGCCAGCAGTCCACCAATCAGTCCTGCCAGCACATCCCCCATTCCACCCGTCGCCATGCCGGGGTTTCCGGCCAGACAGACATAATGCTGTCGGCCATCATACACCACAGTACCGGCTCCTTTCAGCACTACGACCCCGCCATAGCGCTGCTGGATCTGTTCAGCAGCAGCAAAACGATCGGCTTCGACCTCTGCAACGGTCAGATTGAGTAATCGGGCTGCCTCACCAGGATGAGGCGTCAAAATGCGGTTCTCTTTATAGTCTGGTGCCTGAGCCAATAAGTTCAATCCATCTGCATCCAGCACCAGTGACTGATCCTGTCGCACCACACTGTGGCTGGCATAGAGCGCTTTTCCCCATGCGCGCTGACCAAGGCCCGGGCCTAATACTACAACATCGGCCCAGTCAATCCGGCTGCTGAGCTGTTGATTAGCCCGGTCAAGACCCAGTTGCCAGCTCTGAGCCATTATCTCAGGACGCGCGGCCACAATTGCCAGCACATTGTCAGTATGTGTGACGGCTGCTGTCAGGCCTGCGCCAGCTCTGGCGCAGGCTTCAGATGCCAGACGAATCGCACCGCCCATGCCCTGATCGCCTCCCAGGCATAGCACCCGGCCGTAACTGCCCTTATGGGCTGTCCGCGAGCGCGGAGGCAGCATGGCGGCAATATCATCTTGCTGAATCACTCTGGTACTGGCCGGTTGCAGCTGCTCCAGCACCTCGGCAACGCCCAGCCCGGCAAAGATTAACTCTCCCCGGTACAAGGCGGCCTGCCCGGTCAGCAATCCTCTTTTCATACAAATAAAGGTGACTGTCTGCCAGGCTTTTACCGTCTCACCCAGTATCTGGCCGGTATCAGCGCACAAGCCCGACGGAATATCCACGGAAATGACAGGTTTAGCGGTGGCGTTGAGCGCTTTTATCAGTGCGGCAGCATTATCACGCACGGCACCGGATAACCCGGTCCCCAGGATAGCATCAACAATCACATCAACCGCTGCATCAATATGTGCCTTCGGGGTGTCTATCTTGCCACCGCAGGCCAGCCAGGCATCCCGGGCCAGCGCCGCCTCGCCCTGTAAACGGGAAGCCTCCCCCAACTGCCACAGCGTGACTGTTAGCCCGCGTTCACGTGCCAGACGGGCAACCACATAGCCGTCGCCGCCATTGTTACCACCGCCACAACACACCAGCACATGTTTTGCCGTGGAATGGCAATACTGAAGGCACTCAAATACCGCCAACCCTGCATTTTCCATTAACTGATACATAGGCCAGCCCAGCTTTTGTGCCGCCTGTTTCTCACCCTCCCGAACCTGCCTGGCCCGAAAAGCGGAGCTGGGTAACGACGTCTCTGTCATGTCGGCACGACTTCCTTCGCTCTGCATCTGCTTATCAAAGCACCCTGTACTGGGCATATACTTTAAAATAGTGCCGAAAAGCGTTTCCTGGCACAACAATCCGTGCCGTATTTTTCGCCATCGCTGATTATTTTTCACTGAGCGAACTGTGCTACACTCCGGCCCCCAATTCATCCATCAGACGGCAGCCACATCATGCTCGACTATCAACAGCTCGCTAACGACATAAAACAATGGGGTAAAGACCTGGGTTTTCAGCATGTTGGTATCTGCGATGTTGACCTGTCAAAGCACGAGGCGCAGCTACAACGCTGGCTGGATGCCGGCTATCACGGAGAGATGGACTGGATGGCTCGTCATGGCATGATGCGGGCTCGTCCGGCTGAGTTATTGCCCGGAACGATCAGAGTCATCAGTGTCAGGATGAATTACCTGCCACCGGAAGCCGGCTTTGCCCAGACCCTGAAACAACCCGAAAAAGCCTATATCAGCCGTTATGCCCTCGGCCGCGATTACCATAAGCTGGTCCGTAACCGCCTCAAACAGCTGGGCCAGAAAATCGAGCAGGTTACCGGTGCTTTTGGCTACCGGCCTTTTGTCGATTCAGCGCCTATCCTGGAGCGCCCGCTCGCGGAAAAAGCCGGATTAGGCTGGACGGGCAAGCATTCCCTCATATTAAGTGAGGACGCAGGTTCCTGGTTCTTCCTCGGTGAGCTCTTGATTGATTTGCCATTGCCCACAGATGAGCCCGTAGACAATCAATGCGGTAAGTGTGTGGCCTGTATCACCAGTTGCCCGACTCAGGCCATTGTCGCTGACGGCGTGGTCGATGCGCGCCGCTGTATCTCCTACCTGACCATAGAGCTGGATGGTCCTATTCCGGAAGAATTCCGCGAAGCCATGGGTAACCGGATTTACGGCTGCGATGACTGCCAACTGGTGTGCCCCTACAACCGGGAGTCGGCGATCACGGATGAACAAGATTACCACTGCCGACCTCAGCTCTATCAGCAAGATCTGCTGACATTATTCAACTGGGACGAAGCCACGTTCTTGAAAAACACCGAAGGCTCGCCCATTCGGCGCATCGGCCATCTCAAGTGGCTACGCAATCTCAGTGTCGCTATTGGTAATGCTCCCTACACTCCGGCACTGCTTAACGCCTTGATTGAACGTAAAGGGTTGGACAGTATGCTGGATGAACACCTTGACTGGTCAATCCATCGTCAAATAACCAGGCGGGATGAAGCCCGTGTGGATGTCGTAGCCAATAAAACCAAGCGGCTGATCCGAATCGTCGAAAAAGGACTTCCCCGAGACGCCTGAAACCAGTAACCACGCGTCACCTTCGTTTGCGGGTGATTCACGGGCTACAAAACGCGATCCCGATCAGCCTTTTTTGTATGTGGAAAACAATTTCATTTGCACCATTTTGGTTATGAACACTGGTTATTAAGCACAAGCTGAAGCTGTTTGATTTAAGAATGTTATTCACCATGATCATTATATGATCACCCTGTTCACAACTTTGAAATCATCAAAATTAAATACATAAAAAACAACAAGTTAAACAAACACTGAAAGATTAATTCTCTGTTGATAATGGGGATAAATATTTAAATGCACAGAGTTATACACAGATAGACAGCACAACTAATCAACCGACTTATCCACAAAGGAAATAATGTGGATAACTCTGTGCATTAGATGATGCAAATGCAGAATTTAATTTGGATAACAGCAAACCCAAGCGAATAAACACTCATGTGCTTTAGGGCTGATTTGACGTGCAGACAAGATTGTAGTGTAGCCTATATTGGCTAAACAACATTGACTGTCATCATTGATGGTCGCCAATACTTCTCAGTATGGGAATACAGAGCATCTTAATTTCAGACAAAAAAACAACCTTTCGGCTGTCTTGACTGATTTGGGATGATGTTGATTTCAGCTTACTGATACTTATGTAAGCTTGAGGTGGCCTGGACTTTGTCCGATAGAACCTCGCGAGGCAAAGCTCTGACCTCAAAGACTATTACTTCACAGTAATGGTTGTGCGATTCTACAGCTTTTAATGTATTAAGCTGTGATCTTCCTATCAAGTAGGAAATCTGGTGCGACACACGAGGTTCCTGATCTTCAAGGTACCGGGCGTGACCTCAACCTTTGCAAGGTTGCGCTCTACCCGCTGAGCTAGTGTCGCATCACGTTTCATCGTCAGGTACGGTGACAACCGCTTTTGCAAGCTAAGAATTTGGAGCGACACACGAGGTTCCTGATCTTCAAGGAGCCGGGCGTGACCTCAACCTTGGCAAGGTTGCGCTCTACCCGCTGAGCTAGTGTCGCATCACGTTTCATCGTCAGGTACGGTGACAACCGCTTTTGCAAGCTAAGAATTTGGAGCGACACACGAGGTTCCTGATCTTCAAGGA
>NZ_JAUOQQ010000025.1:0-73647 GCF_030547675.1 Photobacterium sp. 2_MG-2023 | reverse complement strand
AGAGCGTACCACTTTTAGCAGTTGGCTTCCTCTTCTACACCTTCCCATGAATGTCGCACTTATTATCTGAAATCGGGCCTACACCATATTCTGAATCCATGCTGGTACAACCCGCCAGTACCCATGTCCCAAACAATACTAGAGATAATTTTTTCATGGCCCTTCTCCTTTTCGTTCAGCCACAAGTGACCCAATCAGGTCGTCTGAATAAATTTTAGCCTATTTCAGAAACTTACCTACAATGTGTTCAGTATTTCTCAACAGCCAGAGACAGAAAAGGCCACATCAAGTGGCCTGTCATCATGAAGGTGAGGAATCTTACTCAGCCGTCAGAACTGCGTTCAGCCTTTCGAATCCTTTTTCCAGATCCCGAATAAGATCATCGCAATCTTCTAATCCGATATGAAGACGTAAAATCGGACCTGCAAAAGCTTTTTTCTTCGCGGTACGCAGTTTATTAACATCTTCACTGGCCAGGATCAGGCTTTCGAAGCCCCCCCAGGAATAGCCCATACTGAAATGTTCCATGCCATCCAGCAATGCTGTCAGTGCTTCGGTATTGCCCCGGTTAAGCACGACAGAAAATAATCCGTTACACCCTTTAAAGTCCCGAAGATAAAATTCATGCCCTTCACAACTCGGCAGTGCCGGATGTCGTACATGATCAACTTCTGGTCGTTCAGCCAGCCAACGGGCCACTTTCAGGCTGCTCTCCTGATGCTGACGCAGACGCACGCCCAAAGTACGCAGTCCCCGCATCGCCAGATACACGTCATCGGGAGAGGTACACTGTCCCATCAGATAGCTGTGTTCACGTAACTGATCCCAGCAACGTTCATTGGCCGTTGCTGTACCTAACATCACATCTGAGTGCCCGACGATATACTTAGTCGCGGCTTGAATGGAGATATCAACACCATGTTCAAACGGCTGAAAATTGATAGGCGAAGCCCAGGTATTATCCAGCATGACAACAATATCATGCTCATGGGCGATGCGCGCAAGTGTAGGGACATCCTGCACTTCCATGGTGATGGAACAAGGCGACTCTAAAAACAACACTGTAGTATTCGGGCGGATTAAGTCCCGGATTCCTTCGCCAATTACAGGGTCATAATAGGTGGTTTCGACGCCCATTTTCGCAAGCACTTTGTCGCAAAAATCCCGCGTTGGCTCATAAGCGCCATCGACCATCAGAACATGATCGCCCGTTTTTACAAATGACAGAATGGCATTAGAAATCGCAGCTGTACCACAAGGATATAACGCACAACCCACACCGCCTTCCAGCTCAACCATGGCATCCTGAAAAGCAAAATGCGTATTGGTGCCGCGGCGGCCATAAAAAAGCGCTTTATTCGCCCTGTTGGCGGTGGCGTGCTTCATCTCTGCGACGGAATCAAACACTATGGTGGAAGCGCGGCTAACCGGGGGGTTCACTAATTGCTGAGTCCACTTTTTCGAGCGGCCAGCGGTGATGATTTTAGTATCTAATGCTTTCTTTTCTGCCATGCTGTTCCCAATGCCTGTCATTCATCCATTTAACCGATAAAGCCATTGCAATCGCAATGGCTTCTTACATCACATGACGTTATCACACTTGCCTTGTGTTTGGGTACAGCGCAGTGACTGTGTCAGTTATCTTATTGCCGCATAAGATATATCATTCGCGATTGGCGCTGGCGCAGTCTGCGGGCGCGTCTGAGGTTTAGGTTGAGGCATCACCACAGCCTCTGGATCCAC
The DNA here is from genome assembly GCF_030547675.1 of Photobacterium sp. 2_MG-2023. Classification (NCBI taxonomy): domain Bacteria; kingdom Pseudomonadati; phylum Pseudomonadota; class Gammaproteobacteria; order Vibrionales; family Vibrionaceae; genus Photobacterium; species Photobacterium sp. 2_MG-2023. The sequence goes on along the minus strand of NZ_JAUOQQ010000025.1, from coordinate 71,904 downwards.
CATCTCAAGATGTGCACGATAATTCAGGCATTCGCGCATCACTTCTTGTTCATCAGCCACTTTCGCTGTCAGTACTGTCAACAACACGGCTTTATAGGCAAAGTGTCGATGTAACTCTATGGCCAGATTGGCAGAACAGGGTTTGTCGCCTAACGGACGCAGAACCTGCAACGCCTGCCGCTTCGGGTAAAGCTGAAAAACATTGTGATTGATGCCATTTGCTTCCCTGATCTGGTTTCTGATCTCGCATCGCGACACCGGACTGTAATACCCGTAGTCTTCTTCACCGGCCACACGCTTGAGATAGGCGTGATGCAGATGGGTCATGGTGCCATGCAAGGCGGGCAGGCTGAGAAAGATAATGTCTTCATAGTCTTCACCCAGGGTTTGAAAAATCCCCCGCGTTTGCGGCACAAAGCCATGGTTGAGCAAACAGGTGATAGACTTCAGGCCTGCCATATATTGCGTCAGCACCGCCAGCATAGCCGTATAAAGTTCAGGTGGTTCAGTGATATTTTCGCGGATATTTTCGTGAAGTGTCTGAAGTTTGTACTCCAGAAACTGTACAATCTGATGGTTCAGCTTCATCTCTGCGTCATACATAGCGCCGCCCCCATTTCTGTTATTGTCCGGATCATACCGACCCGTGATACGCCACATTGCTTTACCGGTATTCCTCTTCCTGTCAAATCGCAAAACCAGGACAAGAATGTGATCTTTATCATGCAAATAAAGTGCCGGGTAACGGTTACGGGGAAGCGAGCCTGTTTCAGGTGTGAGCTGTAAACTTTTGTGACTTGCGTCGCATTTTGCAAGGCGAAATGCAAAACACGGTCCAGGCAGGAACATCAGAGGTACAGCAAGACTTTCTATTCGCGCAGTGTGGATCAAGATGCCTGCTGAATCGGTACACAGACAACTTCGGACAAAAATTCAGCACACCAAAATGTCAATAAACCTGACACAGCAAAACCGTACAACCTGTAGCATAAAACAAAAAAAGCGCCGGCAATCAGGCGCTTAGCGCTTATTCATTACTCACTGACGTGTTTTGTGAATCAATAAGGTGTTTAATTTTCAAACAGACGATCTGTTTTCGCGGCACAGATAAAGTCGTTTTTATGCAGCCCTTTAATTGAGTGACTCCACCAGTTTACCGTCACTTTACCCCACTCAAGTGTAATGGTTGGGTGATGAAATTCTTCTTCAGCCATCTCTGCCACCTGATTGGCAAACGCCCAGGCCAGCTTAAAATTCTTAAACTTATACGCCCTTTCCAGTTGTTTGATACCCTCAACATTGAGCACCTCCCACTCTGGAATCGCTTTCGTCAGCTCAACCATTTCATGGTCTGTCACCATAGGGGCGTCAATTTGACAGGCTTCACACTTCAATTCAGTTAAATCAGACATATTCCCCAACTTGCTCCTTGTTCTTCGGCGGGTACAAAGGTGCATGCAAACCCAAAGACTGGGCCTGATGAACCATACTCATGATGTCTTGATGTGCCAGCTCAAACAGTTGCTGTATACCATCAATCTCAAAATAAATCGGTTGCATGATGTCAATACGATACGGTGTGCGTAACACATCAACAGGATCAAACACTTTGTAAATCGGTTTATCGCTGGTCATCGCATATTCGGTTTCGCCCGGTGAAGACAGAATACCGCCACCGTAAATCCGGCGCTCACCGTGCTGGCGCATCAGACCAAATTCAACCGTAAACCAGTACAAACGCGCAAGATAGACCCGCTCTTCCTTGGAAGCAGCAAAGCCTAAACGACCATAGGTATGAGTAAATTCTGCAAAGGCCGGATTAGTCAGCATGGCGCAGTGACCGAACACTTCATGGAAAAAGTCAGGTTCCTGCAGGTAATCAAATTCTTCACGACTACGCAGGAATGTGGCCACTGGAAACTGTTTATTTGCCAGCAGCTTGAAGAAGCGGTCAAAATTAATCAGCGCCGGCACTTCAACACACTGCCAGCCTGTGCTTTTCATCAGCACCTTATTCACTTCCGCCAGTTGCGGTACACGATCAGCAGGCAGATTCAGCAGTTCCAACCCTTGAATATATTCGTCACAGGCCCGGCCTTTTATACAGCTAAGCTGTCTTGTCACCAAATCGTGCCAGATTTGGTGCTCATCGTCAGACCAGTGAATGAAGCCGTTTTCATCCGGCTGTTTCGATACATACTTTGTCGCTTTGCCCATAAAACAACCTTCTATGTCTCTCTGCCTTGCCTTGGCAATCATCAGCTCAACGGTCTGTTTCTCCGGCTCAACCATTGGCGAGCTGCGAATAAACAACAGATAAGTCTGGAGCTGTCCCTTCTCGTTTAAGGGTAGGCGTTTTAGGGATCGCAATGGAACCATCTGAGTGGAATCGCACAACCCATACAGTGTAACAATAATTTTACATACCCCTGATTGCTCAGCTCCTGTCAGGCCAGATTGAAAAAACGAAGCAGAGCACCGACTTAGACCATCAATAAGAACATACAGTTATGTAAAAAAAACCGCACACTTTGCAAAAGTGAATATTGCTTGAGGGGTTGCTTGTTAAGTCGCTCTCAACCAGAGTTAAAGCAGAAGGTTAACACTATGTTAAGCCAGATATGCCGATACTCGGCCATCAGAGTTTTCAGGGCGTCTGGCACACAAGGATAGGGACAGTGGGTTTGTCGCTGCAGACAAACGCAGGCTGTCATCGTCAATGAGGACCCAAAGATGCGTCACTGGTTTCAATTTCCGATTATAGAAGGTAAAGCCTCACGTCAGGCCCACTGCGACTTGCCGGAAGGTACGTATGAACGTGAATGCGGTAAAGAAGGCTTCTTTGGCCCTGCAAGCCACATGTATCACAGCAATCCGCCTACAGGCTGGGTAGAGTGGGACGGCCCCTTGCGCCCCCGCGCCATAGACACGACCCGCCTTGAGCAGCCGGGTGAATCGCCCTGGGATGCCTCTTTGGTACTGTTCAACAACCAGTTGAAACTCAGAGTCTGGAATACCACCCAAAGCATGAACCATCTGGTCCGTAATGGTGATGGCGATGAAGTGCTTTTCATTCATCAGGGCAGCGGCCAACTGTATTGTGATTATGGCCACCTGACCTTCACAGAAGGTGACTATATCACCATTCCCCGCGCCACCAGCTGGCGCATAGAGGTCGACGAACCTGTCTCGATGCTGTTGATTGAAGCGACCAACGGCGGATACCAGATGCCGGATCGCGGTCTGGCAGGCCAGCATGCCGTGTATGACCCGGCGGTACTGGAATACGCACGCATTGATGACGCCTTTCTCGCACAGCAAAATAATAATCAGCGCTGGCAAGTCAGGCTCAAAGCCCGCGATCAGATGAATACCATCACCTACCCGTACAACCCTCTTGATGCGCAAGGCTGGAAAGGGAATCTGACCGTCTTCAAACTGAACTGGCGTGATATTCGCCCGCTGATGAGCCATCGCTATCACCTGCCGCCGTCAGCACATACCACATTCGTCGCGAATGGTTTCGTCATCTGTACTTTCGTGCCTCGTCCGATCGAGTCTGATCCGGGCGCATTGAAAGTGCCTTTCTATCATAACAATGACGACTACGATGAAGTGCTGTTCTACCACAAGGGTAACTTTTTCAGCCGCGACAACATTGAAGCCGGCATGATCACCCACCACCCCTGCGGCTTCTCGCACGGCCCGCACCCGAAGGCTCTGGCGGCCAGCCAGTCGCAGCCGAAAAAAGAAACCGATGAAGTGGCGGTGATGATCGACACCCGATATCCGCTGGAAGTCGCGGATCTGCCGGAAGGCGTTGAAAACAAAGATTATGTCTATTCCTGGATCAACCGTAAGTGATCAACAGGCGAAAAAACAAGCATTAGATTTACATTGTAAAGTAAGGAGTAAAACGTGAAATTAGCTTCTTTAAACCAAGGCCGTGACGGACAACTGATTATCGTTTCACGTGATCTCACTCAAGCCGTACATGCACACGACATCGCGCCGACGCTGCAATTTGCTCTGGATAACTGGGATCAGGTCGAAGCGGATCTGCAACATCTGTATCGCAATTTAAATGACGGTATTGCCAATGATGTCTTCCCGTTTAACCCGGCACATTGCGCCTCTCCGCTGCCACGGGCTTTTCAATGGGCGGACGGCAGTGCCTATGTCAACCATGTGGAATTAGTCCGCAAGGCACGCGGCGCAGAAATGCCGGAAAGCTTCTGGACCGATCCCCTGATGTATCAGGGCATGTCAGATGGTTTTCTTGGCCCGCATCAGGACATTGAAATGGCCGATGAAAGCTGGGGAATCGATTTTGAAGGTGAGATTGCGGTTATCACCAATGATGTACCAATGGGAACACGCACTGAAGAAGTACACGGCCACATCAAATTGCTGATGCTGGTCAATGATGTGTCGCTGCGCAATCTGATCCCCGCAGAGCTTGGCAAAGGCTTTGGTTTCTTTCAGTCCAAACCGGCTTCGGCCTTTTCTCCTGTGGCTGTCACACCGGATGAACTGGGCGAAAGCTGGCATGACTACAAAGTGCATCAGCGTCTGAGCGTACACCTGAATGATGAGCTGTTCGGTGAACCCAATGCCGGTGTGGACATGACCTTCAACTTCGCAGAGCTGGTGCAACACGTGGCGAAATCCCGTCATATCTGCGCGGGCACCATTATCGGTTCCGGGACTGTTTCTAACGTTGATCGCTCCAGCGGCTCCTGCTGTCTGGCCGAACGCCGTATGCTGGAAATTATCGATCAGGGACAAGCCGTTACGCCTTTCATGAAGTTTGGCGACAAAGTCAAAATTGAAATGTTTGACGACAACGGTGACTCCATCTTTGGCGCGATTGAACAGACAGTGGTGAAATACCAGCATCAGTACGATCCTGCCGATCTGAACCACCACCAGCCAGTTTAACCAGGAGGCCGGATGACGCTTTATGACTATTTCCGCTCATCCGCCGCCTACCGGGTGCGTATTGCGCTCAACCTGAAAGGGTTGAGCTATACCAGCCACCCGGTGTCTCTGGTGGATAAAGCGCAACAATCACCGGCTTATCAGGCCATCAATCCGTCTCAGCTGGTGCCGACACTGGATACGGAGACTGGCCAGCTCAGCCAGTCACTGGCCATCATTGAATGGCTGGAAGACACCCACCCTGAGCCTGCTCTTCTGCCCCGCGATCCGTGGCAAAAAGCACAATGCCGCGAACTGGCACTGAGTATCGCGTGTGATATTCACCCGGTTAACAACTTGCGCATCCTCAACTATTTAACGCAGGACTTGGGTGTGAGCCAGGAAGATAAGCTAACCTGGTATCACCATTGGCTGCACCAGGGCTTGTCTGCGCTGGAAGCCCGAGTAGCGGCAAGGCAAACTCACCAGCCCAGTACCTTCTGTTGTGGCGACACGCCCTCGCTGGCCGATATTTGTCTGGTGCCTCAGCTTTATAATGCGCGCCGGTTCGAGCTTGACTTGTCCCCCTACCCGACGCTGGTCAGAATCGATGCTGCCTGCCAAAAACTGGCTCCTTTTGAGCAGGCTCACCCGGATAATACGCCACAATAAAAGCATCAAGGCGGCATGCAGGACGCCAGGTCTGCGATTAAGACGTAAGCCATCACGATAAGGACGATAACGATGAGCATGCAAGACCATCATCTGGAAGAAGATCAAGCGCCAATTCTCTGGCAGCCGACCAAAGACAGTATTCATGACAGCTTGCTGTACCAGTTCATGGTGAATCTGAGCGAGCAGGAAGACACCCTTTTTCACGACTATCAGCAGCTTCACCATTGGTCTGTCACGCACAGTGAACAGTTCTGGGATCGTCTGTGGGACTTCTGCGGCGTCATTGGTGACAAAGGCAGCAGAGTGACAGACTGCCCCCCAGGCAGCACAGAGCCGGCTAAAGACACCCTCTGGTTCCCGGATGCCCGCCTGAATTTTGCTGAAAACCTGCTGGCCTACGCCAAACAGGCACCGGAAACAGCGGCTATTGTGTTTCATTGTGAAGGACAGGCAGAGCGACGCCAGCAACTGAGCTGGCAAAACTTGTATGATCAGGTCTCACAGCTCAGCCAGTACCTGCGCCAGCAAGGCATCTCACAAGGGGATGTCGTGGCCGGTTATCTGCCGAATTTGCCTCAGACACTGATCGCCATGCTCGCCACCAGCGCAATTGGCGCGATCTGGACGTCGACCTCGCCGGACTTTGGGGTCGACAGCGTGGTAGAGCGCTTTGGCCAGACCTGCCCGAAACTCCTGTTCGCGGCCGATGGGTATTTTTATAACGGCAAAAGCCACAGCTGCATCGATAAAGTCAATGCCATGCTGACGGAACTGCACAGCGTAGAGAAAGTGGTGCTGATTCCATTTACTGACATGCCGCCGCCTGCTGCGGAGCCGTTAACTGAACGCTATCAATACTGGGATGACGTGCTAGCCACGTGTCAGCCAGCGGCAATCCTGTATGAACAGGTTGAGTTTAATCATCCGCTTTACATACTCTACTCTTCCGGCACCACGGGAAAGCCCAAGTGTATTGTTCACAGTGTCGGTGGCATTTTGCTGAATCATCTGAAAGAACACATGCTGCACAGCAATGTCAATAAAGGGGATCGCCTGTTCTATTTCACCACCTGTGGCTGGATGATGTGGAACTGGATGGCCAGCGGGCTAGCGGCTGGTGCGACCCTGGTGCTCTACGAAGGTTCTCCTTTCTATCCGGACGGTAATGTGCTGTGGGATATGGCCGATCAGGAAGGCGTTACCCTGTTTGGCACTTCAGCCAAATATCTCGAAGCACTTGAGAAAAAAGGCTACCAGCCTAACCAGACCCACCGGCTGTCTGGCCTGCGAACCCTGTGCTCTACCGGCTCTGTGTTAGCGCCGGAACAGTTCGACTATGTGTATCGTGCTGTCAAATCTGACTTGCAGTTAGCCTCTATTGCCGGTGGTACTGACATTTGTGGCTGCTTTGCGATTGGTAACCCTCTCAGCCCTGTGTACCGCGGAGAATGCCAGGGTCGTGCATTAGGCATGGATGTACAGGTTTATGATGACAACGGAAAGCCGGTGATTGACGCTCAGGGCGAACTGGTGTGCTGTAACAGCTTTCCGCATCAGCCCGTTGGGTTCTGGAATGACGAAGGCGGTAAGCGCTATCACAGTGCGTACTGGGAGGTTTATGCCAACACCTGGCACCACGGTGATTTTGTTCAGCTGACCCGTCACGGCGGCTTAGTCTTCTTTGGCCGGTCCGATGCGGTGCTCAATCCGGGCGGTGTGCGCATCGGGACAGCGGAAATCTACCGTCAGGTCAATCCTATGGACGAGATTACCGACTCCATTGTGATCGGACAAAACTGGCAGAATGACGTCCGTGTAGTGCTCTTTGTTCAGCTTGCCGAAGGACAACAGCTCGACGACACGCTGCAGGCCCGGATTCGTCAGCGCATCAAAGAGCATTGCTCGCCACGTCATGTCCCGGCGGTGATTCTGGCTGTCACCGACATTCCGCGCACTAAATCAGGCAAGCTGGTTGAACTGGCGGTGCGTAATGTGGTGCATCAGCAGCCGGTGAAAAACGTCGGCGCGCTGGCCAACCCGGAGGCGCTGGAACAGTACAAAAATCGTCCAGAACTGATGCTGTGATCACCCCTGAACATCACTCTGGAAACAAAAAACACGCCTGTAAACCGGGCGTGTTTTTTTATCATCAACCAGTGAACCTGGTTTACTAAAGTAGCAACGCATCATCAATGGGAACGAATGTACTGGCTTCGTTAATCAAAGAGGCTGCCGTCAAGTCAGGCACACCAAACAGCTCAACCTGCTTACCTTTATCAACTCGCAGTTTATTCAGCAACAGATCAAAATCGCCATCACCGGATACCAGCACCACCACATCGGCCATGCCCGTGTGCTCCAGTGCATCAATGGTGATGCCAACGTCCCAATCACCTTTTGCCGAGCCGTCAGAGCGCTGAATAAAAGGCTTCAGTTTAACCTCAAAACCAATGGCCCGCAGGATGTTCTGAAACTCTTGCTGCTTACGATCACCACGGTCAATGGCATACGCGAACGCGGCGACCACTTCCCGGTCTTTGGTCACTTTGGCCCAGAAGGCGTTGTAGTCAAAGTTTCGCTGATAACTCTGCCGGGATGTGTAATATACGTTTTGCACATCCACAAATATGGCCACTTTTTCCATTCAGTTACGTCCTGATTAATGAAAGTTCGCTGCCTGAATCAGCAGCGTTTGGGCAATACTACCTTGTAAGGAAGTCAAGGCATAGCAAACCGCCTTATCAGGGTACGCTGAAAACGTACCCTGCAGTGGCTCGCGCTGTCATCAGGCCTTAGTTGCGACCGGTCAGCAGATAACGGGCATGAAAGCGCAGATGATCTTCAATGAAGCTGGCAATGAAGTAGTAACTGTGGTCATAACCGGGCTGCATGCGCAGTTCCAGCGCGGAATCATGCAATGCGGCGGCGGCTTGTAATGCCTCAGGGTGCAGTTGCTCTGCCAGGAAGTTGTCTGCATCGCCCTGATCAACCAGCATTGGCAGCGAAGCCTGTCCCTGACGTAACAGCTCACAGGCATCATACTGACGCCAGTCTTCTTTATTGTTGCCCAGATACGCCTGAAAGGCTTTTTGCCCCCAGGGGCACACCATAGGATGGCTGATTGGACTGAACGCCGATATCGAACAGTACTTATCGGCATTTTTGAGCCCTATGGTCAGGGCGCCATGACCCCCCATACTGTGACCCGATATCGACTTCAGGCTAGATACGGGAAAATGGGCCTCAATGAGCTCAGGCAACTCCTCCACTATGTAATCGTACATCCGGTAATGCTTGTCCCATGGCGCCTGAGTCGCATTCAGATAAAAACCCGCGCCTTTACCCAAATCATAGTTATCATCATCCGCCACATCGTCACCGCGCGGGCTGGTGTCCGGTGCAATCAGGGCAATGCCTAATGCTTCCGCTACACGGAACGCTCCTGCTTTGTGCATAAAGTTTTCATCGCTGCAGGTCAGGCCGGATAACCAGTACAGTGCCGGCACCTTATTGGATGCACTGGCCGACGATGGCAGGTACACAGCAAAACGCATCTGGCAATTCAGCGACGATGATCTGTGAGTATATTGCTTATGCCAACCGCCAAACACTTTGTTCTGACTGAGATTGTCGAGGCTCATAGGTGAATCTCTCCGTATTGGTATCACCGCACCTTGCCGTGCGGTGTGATCGTTAACTTAGAGTAGCAACAGCAATTATTTATCCATATGGACGACACTGCGAATACTCTTGCCTTCATGCATCAGGTCAAACGCCTCATTGATTTCATCCAGTCCCATGGTATGGGTGATGAACTCCTGCAGGCCAAATTCACCCGCCAGATACTGCTCAACAATGCCCGGCAATTGCGAGCGACCTTTCACACCACCAAAAGCAGAACCGCGCCAGACCCGGCCAGTCACCAGCTGGAACGGACGGGTAGAGATTTCCTGTCCGGCACCAGCCACACCAATGATCACCGATTCGCCCCAGCCCTTGTGGCAGCATTCCAGCGCCTGACGCATCACATTCACGTTACCGATACACTCGAACGAGAAATCCACGCCGCCGTCTGTCATTTCAACAATCACTTCCTGAATCGGTTTGTCAAAATGCTGCGGGTTGATCACATCCGTCGCACCCAGTTGCTGTGCCAGCCCGAACTTACTTTCATTGATATCAATGCCGATAATACGGCTGGCACCGGCCATGCGCGCACCGATAATGGCCGATAAGCCAATGCCACCCAGACCGAAAATTGCAACCGTATCGCCTGCTTTGACTTTCGCCGTATTGAGCACAGCGCCCATACCTGTGGTCACACCACAGCCCAGCAGGCACACTTCTTCCAGCGGTGCCGCTTTGTTCACTTTCGCCAGAGAAATCTCGGGCAGCACAGTGTATTCCGAGAACGTGGAGCAACCCATATAGTGATAAACCGGCTCCCCATTGATAGAGAAACGCGTGGTGCCGTCCGGCATCAAACCTTTGCCCTGGGTTTCACGCACGGCCTGACACAGGTTGGTTTTGCCCGAGGTACAAAATTTACACTCACCGCACTCAGCAGTGTACAGCGGGATCACATGATCACCCACGGCGACGCTGGTCACGCCTTCACCCACCATTTCAACAATGCCACCGCCTTCGTGGCCCAGAATCGCCGGGAAAATCCCTTCCGGATCATCACCTGATAACGTAAAGGCATCCGTGTGGCAAACACCTGTCGCCACAATGCGAACCAGCACTTCACCGGCTTTCGGCAGCTGAACGTCGACTTCTTCCATTTTCAGCGGTTCACCCGCAGCCCAGGCGACAGCCGCTTTTGATTTGATTGAGGTTTGACCGGGTTTCAGTTCCAGCGTCATGAAATCTTCCTTATTGTTGAATGAGATACACAGCTTTCATTCAGTATATCTCTGAACATCCCAGAAATAATTACCGATTCTGGCAAATCATTTTTACGGTTGTGTAATAATCAATACTTTGGAATCAAGCACGGAATACACCATGGCAAACTGGGAAGGCGTCAGTGAATTCGTCGCCGTGGCAGAATCGAGCAGTTTCACACTGGCCGCCAGAAAACTGTCCACCTCGGTGGCTCAGGTCAGCCGCCGCGTCGCGGCGTTGGAAGATCGGCTCGCCGTCAAACTGCTCAACCGCACCACACGTAAAGTGACGCTGACGGAAGCCGGAATGCTGTATTTTCAGCAATGCAAACATTTGGTGGACGGACTGGAACAGGCAGAGCTGGCTGTCACGCAGATGCAAACCACTCCAAAAGGCTTGGTGCGCGTAACCGCCCCCGTCACCTACGGCGAGCTACACCTCGCGCCCCTGATCAATCAGTTTTTAGAACAATACCCGCAGGTCGACGTCGAGTTGGTGCTTACCAACCAGAAACTCGATCTCATTGAATCCGGCGTTGATCTGGCCATACGCTTAGGGCGGCTGGAAGATTCCACGCTGCTGGCCCGCAGGCTGTCGACCCGGCAATCTTACGTCTGTGCCAGCCGCGATTACCTCGACAGGCACGGCGAACCCCATACCCTGTCGGAGCTGAGTAAACACCAGTGTTTAGTTGGCTCAGTGGATGTCTGGCGCTTCAAAGACAAACAACAATCCAGAGCACTGCGTATTTCAGGCCGGCTCAAGTGCAACAGCGGCTTTGCCCTGCGTGATGCCGCGAAACGGGGGCTGGGCTTAATCCAGTTGCCCGATTATTACATCCAGCAGGATCTGGAATCCGGCGAGCTGATTGAAGTGCTGGCCCAGTACCGCGATGACAAAGAAGGCATCTGGGCATTGTTTCCGTCCAGCGTCCGGCTGTCACCGAAAGTAAGGCTGTTGGTGGATTTTCTGGTGGAGGGTTTGAGTCAAGGCTCATCACCCGATAGCCTTTCACAACACTGAAGTCGGGTTGCACTGCGCCTGACAACAGTATCATTGAACTGCATCGGTCAGGTTGGGAATGTCTGGCAGCTTGTCATGAAAAGCTCCCTTAGCCGCCATAAAGCCAAAGGTATAAGGGGCAACTTTCAGACCTTCCCGTGCTCTGACATCCTGACTTTCGCGCAGCTTATTGAACATCCAATCATCTAACTTATGCATGACTTCCAAAAACTCCTCGTGCGTCAGCTCTGCTTTTAACGTCATCAAAAAGGCCTGATTGTCTTCATGCCAGAGAAACTGGCGACTGAAGTGGCGTAGGGACAGCGAGTACATGTCTAAACATTGTGCGGGTATGTCGCGCTTGAGTTCAGTGGCAAATTCAGCATTTTTCGAATGCTCGCCGGATACGTTTTGCTGGCACAATGTATGGTCCGCCCCGTTTTTGTTCTTTGGCGTGATCCGGGTCGGTTGTCGGCACTTCCGGCGCCGACAACCTGAAAATTCGTTCTGAATTTTCCCTCGTATTTTAAACATTTGAGGTTCTGGTTCGTTATTGGACAGACACGATTTGAAACTCTTGTGTCAAATCTTTCAGATAAAATTAAAAAATTGAAACTTTGAACGTTTGTTAGCAGTTTTCGATCATAGTGGCATAGGGTGCAGTTCAGCGTGATCTGTAGTAATTTTTATCCCTTTATCGACTTTGATGATCACACCATCACCTACTACTAATGTCGTCTCATCTAGTTCTACCTTCACACTACCCGTTACAACCGAAGCTGTGTCTGTCCCCCAAAGTTCATCAGATTCGACTTCAAAAGTGATCCCTTCCGGCACAAATATTTCTACATTACCGCTATATAGTTGATAGTTATTTTCATCAGAGCTTTCTATATGATCAGCACTAATTTCTATATCAAAAGCCATTGTAGGCTGCACAATAAACAATATACCACTGACAAAAATGACAATAATTAAAGACCACATTGCAGCCAGTTTCGTTTTGATATTTATCTCGAATGAATTTCTCTTGGTCTCTTCGTGTACAAGTAGTTCATTGGCGTCTAATTCAAAACAAGCCGCTAATGCCTTCACTGTTTCAGGTGAACCTGTACCTTCTTTCTCAACTCGTTGAATTGTTCTTAAACTTAAAGCACTTACATCAGCTAAATGTTGTTGACTCCATGCCCTTGATTTACGTTCATTTAATATTTTTTTAGTATTAACCTTCATCACACATCCATCCAACATCTCATTTGAGACCACAGCGTATAATAACTCAAAATTTCATATACGACAGTTTAATGCCAATAATACGTCAAAGGTGTGACAAGCTGCTAACGCCGCACTCAGCCGCGGCTTGCTTTACGCACTGGACAATGCCAGCTTGATACACCGAACCCTGGATTGTGTGAGGATTGGGCCTCAAATTCATGCTTCAAATGCCTCTCTAAATAACCAAGGAGATTCGAATTGCAATCTTTTCACACAGGTAATGTGGTTTTATTGTAAGTCTGAGAAATACCATTATTGGTTGTTTCGAAGATTTTTTTGTGCAGCGATTATAGACCCCCTGAGGAATTACGATAAATAACATCGCATCCCTCGAATGTGGAACTCCAAATAAATCACCGCCCCCTTCTCAAAGAAACCATAACCTGAGCCAGCCCGACCAAAATAGCCGAAATCAGAAACGTAACCCCAAAAGCAGTGGCAGGTTGATTCTGAGTTTCAGGAAAAAAAGTTGATGTAAAAAGGTAGAGCCATCCCATGACCGAAGCGCCAGCCATCAGGCCGAGATTCCGGGAAAAATGAAGCAACGCCGACGTCACTCCTTTTTGCCCTTCCTTAACTTCTGTCATTACAGCCGTATTATTGGCGGCCTGAAACATGGCATAGCCAGCGGTAACCAGAATTAAAGCAAATAGATAGACAGGGACAGAAGTCCAGAATGCGCTGGCGGAAATCAGGAGGCAGCCCAAAAGCATAATCCAGAGGCTGACACGAACCACAGTTCCTGACCCCAGATGATCCGTGAGCTTTCCAGCGGGAGCACCAGTAAGAGCAGAAACAATCGGTCCGACCGACAAAATAGCGCCAATTTGCGCTGGTGAAAGCTGCAGGCCATCAGTGAAGTAAAACGGGCTCACAACCATGGTTGACATAATGATGGCCGAAACGCAGACATTCGCAGTCAGGCTGCCTGCCAATGCCGGATTTTCAGAGAACTGAGCCAGAAAACGTCCTGACTTCACCGATTTGAAGGGCACAGGCGCATTGTCTGGTAACTGCCGGGCCAGTAACAACAAAGCAAAAATACAAAATGGCACGCTGACATAGAACAGCGCATGCCAGTCAAAATGCGAGATCAAATAGCCGCCCAAGACCGGCCCGAGTGCCGTCCCGATTGCAGAGGTTGTGCCTAAAATCCCCATCGCGGTCCCGGTTTTGGTTGCAGGAATAAAGTCACTAACGAAGGTCATCGCCAGGCTGATGAATATCGCGGCCCCAATCCCCTGGACCAAACGCGCCGCGATCAACTGTGTCAGGCTTTCCGACACAATGCAGGCAATGAGACCGCAGAAAAAGAGGCCGATACCAAAAAGAAACAGTCGCTTCCGGCCAAAGCGATCACCCCATACGCCGGCAATTGGCATAAAGCATGTCATCGCCAGCAGATAAACCACAACCAGCCATTGCACCTCAGACATTGGCACTGAAAAACTGCTGGCCAGCCTGGGCAAAGCCACATTGACGATACTGATATTTAACGAAGAAAGTAGCACAGCAACGGCTAACCCCAGCAGTGAGAACCAGTTTGTCATCGACAGATTCTCTGCCTTTTCTGCCTGTGAAATTTCCGCTTTCATGAAGAACACTCCAATTTGAGACCCGAGATAAAAGCCATCTTAAAATCTGACCTTGTTTTGCGGAAGACGCATCATTTACACTCATTGAATGCATAGAACGCTATAGGTAGACAAATGAAAGCGATCGACTTGAATCTGATTCCGGCCCTGAATGTCCTGTTAGAGGAACGCAACGTTGCCCGCGCAGCAAAACGGATGAATTTAAGTCAGTCTGCAATGAGCAGAACGCTGGCACGATTGCGCATCACCATGGACGATCCGGTGTTAGTCCGGGCCGGACGTCATCTGGTCCCTTCTCCCAGAGCGCTGGAAATTCAGGCTCAGGTCAGCCAGCTGACCATGGATGTCAGAGCCATTCTGACCCCTGCTGTGCCCGTCAACATTGCCAGTCTGGAGCGAACGTTTACGCTGTTCGTCAGTGAGGGATTTGTGGAAAGCCTGGGAGGCGCGCTGATGAAGCGCATGACAGAAGAAGCACCACGGAGCCGTGTTCGTTTTATCAGCCAGTCTTCACATCAAGGCGCAGGGCTGCGAGATGGCAGCGTCGATATCGAAATCGGAAAACTGAGGGAAACCACCCATCCGGAACTCAAAGTACGTCGATTATTTGAAGATCACTTCATCGGTGTGGTGTCCGCTCAACACCCCTTCAGCCAGCGTCAGGTAACCGCTGAGCAATACTTCAGCGCCGACCATATTGGCGTGACCAGAATGGACGCAGACAAAAGCCACCTCGAAACCCTGTTGAACGAATCCGGACAACGCCTTAACATCCGTGCCTCCGTCAGCAGTTACACCAGTGCCGTCACGTTAGCCAGCGCCACCGCCTTAGTTGCCACTGTCCCCGCCAAGCACACACAAAGCTTCCGGCAGGGGATGCATTGTTTTCAACTGCCATTCACCGTGCCGCCGATTCCAATATCCATGCTCTGGCACCCCAGAATGAATGCCGATCAGGCCCACGGCTGGCTGAGAAAAACAATCGTCGACATCAGTCATGAGCTCTGAATCTGAGCACCATCACCACGCCGCCCAAACCTCATTCAGATCAAAGCGGTATTTATACGCCATCACCACATTGTGGCCCTGAAAATCGTAATCTTTTTTCGCTGAGTATCGGGCTGAAGTGGCGTAGGGAGATTTTTATTTACACTTGTTCAGCTGAGAGATCCTAAGAGCAATTTGATACCTGAGCCGCGGCTCTATGGGTATTTTCGCCTATGCAACACTCACAGCTTGGCGTTATTTACAAGATCAGGAACGATTAAAAATAATTTACTCTTTGTTAGCATAAAGTATCACCTATCTAAATATTCATATTATCAACTAAGGAGATCGCTTTAGGGACAGCGCATTCACTGGTAAGCGGATCGTGCGTGCCATCTATTCGAACGAATTTCAAATCTGTAATACCAATATATTGAAACGCATATTTTATATAAGGTGTAAACTGATCATGGCTGACAAGCGGTCCATATGAAAAGATGCTTCCGCTTGCCACTACGATATATACCGTTTTATTTGGAACCAACCCCACCTTACTGCCCGCTGCGTCTGTAAACTTGAAGGTCCGCCCTGCCCGAGTGATATGATCAAACCAAGCTTTCAATACTGATGGCAATCCCAAATTCCAGATCGGTGACGATATGACTATCAAATCACTTTCGAACAAGTTATCAATCATTCGATCCGAAAGTTCTACGGCTTTTGTTTGTCTCTCTTTCCGTTCATCTGGTTTTGTTAAGAATGCTTCAACTGTACAAGCATCCAGATGCGGCAAAGGTTCTTGAGACAGGTCAATAATTTTTTCATCTATACCTGGGTATTTCTTTTTCAGCCTGTCGACGAGATAGTCGGAAACTTTTCTCGACGCCGAACCGTCAATATTTGGGCTTACTTTAATGTGTAGTAAATTCATGTACTTATCCTTTGCAATTCAGAACTCAACTGTAGTTGTTGTTCACACATACTTTTGTGCTGACTGCACTTTATTCGGATAACAAGATAAGCTATTCATGAAGGTAATTATTGAATATTTCCGACATCCACCGATTCGGATGTTTAGGGTATGGGGCACATCAATCGACGCTGTAGACTAAATCAGCGTATACTTTTCTTACGGCCAGCTCACTGCTCCTAGAACATGACTCAAGACTACATCAGTGAAAAAAGAGAGCGACACAAGCGGTTCTCTTTTCACTACATAACCGGAACGAAAAGCCGTCTCCGTATCTGGCCTTGGTAAATTTTTACAACGCCAAATGCAACAGCGGATAAGGCTTGCCCTGCCCGTCCACTGATGAACGCCCCGTTATTGAAAAACCCATATGCAGGTAAAAACCCAGTGCCTGCTTATTTTGTTCATTCACGTCAACCTTCGAAGCTCCCTGCACTTTGATTGCATGGGCCACTAACAAAGCACCAATGCCTTTTCCGCGTACATCAGGTGAGATGAACAACATTTCAATATTGCCATCATGCACACCGCAGAACCCCAGTATTTCACCCTTGCCATTTCTAGCGCACTTTAAATCAACAGCATCAAAGTAATGATCCAGAATTAACGGTTTTAACTCCTGCAGATCTTCCTCCAACAAAAAATCATGGGTTGCTCTCACTGACGCCTCCCAGATGTCTATCAAACTAAGGTGATCTGCTTTTTCTACGATCTCTATTTTCATCATTAAACCCAATTACACATTTCACGCTAAAATAAGTGACGTCTGATCCCACCGGGCCGAAAAACCAATCAATCAATCATCAATAGCGGGAGCTTTAACTTAGCCCCACCAAAACCGATAAAACACCGAGGGCTTCAATCACAAATCCACCAGAGAACGCTCTACTGGATGTCTGGATTTTTCATTCTCGGAATGTCGCACTCTGTTGGATTAATTCTGCTTCTTACCTGTCAGGCACTCCGCTACGTTGAGCTCATAGGTTGTGAACCTATCGCCTATCATTTCCGTTGGGAACACGCTTTGGGATATTTTACGTAAGAACTCATATTCAGGGCGTGTGTGTAGTAAGTGGATATAAACGACTTCATGACCAAAATCATGAGCCCATGAGATTAGCGATCTAAAAACCATTTTCCCTATGCCCCAACTGCGGTCATCTACGACTATGGCTATCTCATGCCCAAGCTCTGATAATTGTATTCCACACCAACCGACTAATTCGTCATCGACGATGATGGCTCTTACTATACAACCTTCAAGATCATCAATTTCGATCTTGTCGCAAATCCACTTTTCTGAAAGATCAGAATCAAACTCATCATGGGTAATGAGGTGCTTTCTGGTACTCGCTTTGTTGAGTATGGCAATGAACTTGTCTGATTCTATTTCATCAAGAGACACATACTGAAGATTACTCATTAGTCACCATTTCGCCTAAAGAATGACACCACCGTCTCATCTGCTTTGCCACACACTCGTAAAGCCAGATAAAAGCAGTCGGCTGCGCGACACTTATCATTATCTGTTAACCGCTTATGTCAACGATAACCCACCATCTACGACCAGCGTATGCCCCACAATGTAGCTGGCTTTCTCAGATAATAAAAATTCGATAGCATTGACGATTTCGTCAGTATTGGCAAAACGCTGAATCGGCACAACGTTGGACACATCTGCCCGGATATTGGGAGCATCAATCTGCCGCTCCTCCCAACGAGGCGTCCATGTTACACCGGGAGCAACGGCATTAATACGAATGCCTGAGCTTATATTTTCCAAAGCCAATGAAAGAGTTAGCCCTTCTAGTGCGTGTTTGGCTGCACTGTACATTGAAGCATTCGGCGTTGGTCTCAAGCCATTTACTGAGCTGACATTGACAATAGAAGCGCCCGCATTCATCAGGCTGATTTCGTGCTTTAAACACAAAGCCTGCGACCAGAAATCTACCGACAGCGTTTCTCTTAACAATGAGGTATCAACTTCATGGAAATTTCCTCTTGAGGAAAGAGCGGGTGATGCATTATTCACCGCAACATCCAATACGCCGTACTCAGCACTGATATGACGGAACAAATTTTCAAGATCGGACTCAACGGATATATCTGATTGTTGATGATCAACAACGCTCAACTCAGGAAATATTTCGAGCACAGTTGCCCAGGTTTCTTGTGAACGAGAACATGTGATCACCTTATACTCTGACTCGACCAGTCGCCTGACGGTCTGAAGCCCAATTCCCTTTGTACCTCCTGTTACTAAAGCAATTTTCATTTTTGAATTCCTTTTCATATATTTCGATTAACGGCTAACACCTTATCAGGCGTTGCCACACACTCGTAAAGCCAGCTGAATATAAAGTAAAAATCTGGTAAACGCACCAACGTCGCCGCTACCTTAATTGCCACTGATACCGTAACAGCACCACTATTAATCAAATTATTCACCGTATTTTGATGAACACCCATCGCATCTCTGGCGCTTAAGATGTAATACACTAAATTCGATATTATGTGGGTCTAAGCAAGTATTAATGCCATTTGAATGGAGTCGAAATACTGTTCATCGAATTTCATTGCATTTTTCTTGATTGTTTCTTGAACAAAACCAAGTTTTTTATACAAGCCAAGTGAAGCTAAATTGTCGGCTCTGGTTTCTAGTTCTATGCGAGTTATTCCTTTCAACTTCGCTTTTTCAATACAAGCAATTAATAACTTCTCTCCCACCCCTTGCCCCCGAAAATCAGGATGAACGCCCATACCTAAACTACCGCGATGCATTAATGCCGGCGCCCAATGCGAAAAAATATCAGACCAACCAATGACTTTATCACCATCGAGTGCCACAAATTGAATTGCATCTGACTCTACACTTTGTTTCACGAACCCTTGAATGGTTTCCAATGGTAAAGCTTCAGTCTGAGCAAGATATCGTTTTTCTTTGGCAACAATATCTAAGCAGCGATGAAAACCTTCTGCATGCTCCTGCTTTATATGAGAAATCTCCATATCTCTTCCCTCTTACTATTTAACGAATGCCACTTCGGACTTGTGCAGCACCTGGATAAAATGTCAACTGCGCGACTCTAATCTTTAACTGTTACGAGATAACTGTCGACTGCGCTGAAATGAGTTGCCACTTGTTGTTTTGCTTTAGCCAAACGCGAGAGAAAGCAAAAACACCATTGGCCTTAGCACCATCATATTTCCCTTTAATGTCTGCGTTTACATGAACCAAAGCGATATTTCCTTGTGGTACTACCTGAAAATCACGTAATTCGATTGATTCAATGCTTAACAAACCAGAACGGTGCAAGGCGATATCATCTTGCTTTGATACCCGTTGGCCAAAGTGATTAATGAATACCAGGGCATCTGATAGCAAATCGGTTAATGCAACAGTATCTGAGCTGAGCATTGAAGCCTTTAGTTTTTCCTCAACAGCAAAAATTTCCTGAACTATGTCACTTTCCATACGAACAACGTCCTATTCTTTTCTTTGTATCACACAGCCAGCACGCGTGGCTTTGTAGTGAAGACGATGATGCGCCGAGCCTGTTAATTCGAACTCATTCGGCATATCTACCCGTCCCTTAATCAAGTTCCAGAATGCATAAGCTTTAGCTGTAAGTGTGTATTGAGCAACATGCCGGTTCACGCCGCTGCCAGACTGATCATGTCCGCACACCATGTGCACATAATAGAATATTTTCAGTGAGTAATTCACTGAAACAGACAATCTCTGTCTCGTTAATACCAGACTATTGAATATTAATTAAAGTAATCCCCCAAATCAGGGAAAAATTCAGGACGAATTTTAGGTTGTCGGCGCCGGGAGCGCCTACAACCGACCCGGACAACACCAGAGAACCCAAAGGCATTTCTGGATACATTTGTGCCGGCAAAGAGTATCTGGCGCGCATCCGAAAATGGTGAGACTCTCTTCAAAACAAAGCGCGACATACCAACGCGATTCAATATTTGCACTCTTTCAACTGGCTGGCTGCCGACAGAAAAGGCAGTGAATAGAATAAGCAAGAAAACACGAAACATCGGCGTATTGGATCAGCCAGAATATGACAACACAATCACCTTACCAGACATTAATTACCGCTCTTGTTACCTCCCATACCGCTCTGAAGATCAACCATCGACTGCTGACTCACCTTAATCAGGCCATTTTGAGGCCGGTTGAGATCAACCACCAGCGTGACGAGGACCGCGAAAGCAAGCAGTAACGGGATCACCGCAATCAACCGTCGCTTACCGGAGTAACCCACTTGCGTGCCCAGCGCAATCATCGCAAGCGCTGTAATGGCCGCCAGCGCTACCCAGATACTGGCAGGAATCCGGCTTCGCAATGCCCCTGTTACTCTTTTTTCATGCATATCGATCAGATCATTGGTCGCCTGAACCATCAGCGAACTCAATGGGCTTGGATTTGCAATGGCAGCAGTTGAAACTGCATCCCAAAGCTGGCGATGGATTGCGAGTGATTCTCTCAATGCTTCATTGATATCACTGCCGCTGGCCGCTGCGAGTCGAATCTCGACATAAGATTTGAGCAAATCTTTCACAATACTTTCAGATGACTCATCCAACAGATCAGCCCGAAGATAGGCAGTGCCGATCACATTGGCTTCCTCAAGCACATTGTTGCGTCGAATTTCGTGCTGAGAGGAGGCAATGGAAAACGTAAACGCGAGCACGAACGCCAGCATCCCAAGCAGTCCTCCAACCATAGACCCAAGCGGACCGGGAACTTCCTTATCTTTCCGGGCAAAAGCATGACGGCCAAACTGAAAGCCAATTTCGCAGAACAGCAACATCAGCAAAGCAATGCCGACAAAGATCAGAGTGATCGGCAGGGATTCAAACAGCTCGCCATTCATGGGCCACTCCTGAAGCGGGTGCGACTGAATACCGCAGCCGGGGCAACTGAATTTGCCACCGGCTGTTCTATCATCATTATTGATTAAGCATATGTCGCAAATTCCAAAGGTAGCAAAAGGATTTCACCCGAGGTGACCGGCACACAAACACACTGACCCACCGGCCATTTTTGCTTCACTCAGCAGACAGGATTGACCCAAAGCCTAAGAAACCCACACAGTTTCCTTCAATTCACGGCCTGCCATACAGTATGATGACCAGTAACTTAGTTATGCGGTAAGACGGATTCTCAATGACTATCAGCAAACCTATTCCGACCAATATCATCACTGGCTTTCTGGGAGCCGGTAAAACCACAGCCATTTTATCGCTGCTGGCGCGTAAACCTGCCGATGAGAAATGGGCCATTTTGATCAATGAGTTTGGTAACGTAGGTGTCGATGGAGCCATGCTCGACCAGCAGGGTGCCATCGTCAAAGAAGTACCGGGCGGCTGTATGTGCTGTGTCGCCGGACTGCCGATGTCGGTGGGCATCAATGCCCTGCTGGCCCAAAAGCCGGATCGCCTGCTGCTGGAACCCACTGGTCTGGGCCATCCGAAAGAGATCATCAATAAACTGACCTCCGAGAGCTATGCCAAATACATCGATCTGAAAGCGACGATCACTCTGGTTGATCCGCGTCAGTTTTCAGACAGCTTATATACCGATAACCAGAATTTTCAGGATCAGATTGCGCTGGCCGATGTGCTGGTTGCTAACAAAATCGATGCCTGTAGCGATTACGATCTGCTGATGTTTGAGCAGTACGCCAGCGAGTGCGAACCAGCCAAACAGATGATCACTCAGGTTGAGCAAGGGCAACTTGATCTGTCTCTGCTGGAACAGCCTCGCATTGCACGTCAGGCTGCACACAGCCATCACCATCATCATGACGATGCGGCCGCGCCCCTGCCGGGCTTAGAGCTGGCCCCCGGTGAAACCTTCATCCGTAAAGAAAACCATGGTCAGGGCTATCACAGTTGCGGCTGGTTCTTTGCGACTGACCTGCACTTTGATTTTTCCCAGCTGTTTACCCTGTTCACTAACCTGAATGCCCAGCGCGTGAAAGCCGTGGTTAACACCGAACGCGGATGTTTTGCTTTTAATGTGGTCAATCGGGTAGTCTCGGTGAATGAACTCACTCTGGAAGGGTTTGAGTCCCGCATTGAAGTCATTGATAAGGACATACTGCCTTGGGATGAATTAGAAGAGATTCTTGTCTCTTTGACAAAAAAAGCCTGATACCGACTATTATTCATCAATGCTTTGGGATCAACTTGCCACCTGAATTTACGCAAGGAGCAATTATGCTAAACCCATCAACGGCGAAAGCCGTCATCGACCATGCGCTGTTTCTCGGCGCAGACTTTGCCGAACTTTTCGTCGAGCACCACCAGTCGGGCTCTGTCGAGTTCAATGCCGGTGATGTCGATAAAATCAACGGCGGTATCGATTTTGGCATCGGTATCCGACTCTTCTTTGGTCACAAAGTGCTGTACGGTTACACCAACAGCACTGAAGAAGAAGAACTGAAACGCGTCACCAGCCTGCTGGCTGCCAAAGATAACCGCGATCAAATCATGCAGGCATCCGCACTGAATTTCAGCCGGCTGACAGACAGACATCCAGTGCGCCAGCCTTTGTCGCAGGACGCCAATCTGGCAGCCAAAATCGCCTTCCTGCGTGCCACCGACAAAGCGGCCCGTGCAGAAAACGACAAAATTGCCCAGTTCATCGGCCGTATTCTGCAGCGTCAGCAGCAGGTAGAAATTTTTAACTCCAATGGCCTGCACACCGGTGATACCCGCCATTACACCCGCATTGCTGCTACCGCTGTCGCGCAAGATGGTAGCGAGCAGTCTACGGGTTTTGAAGCACCGGGTGCATTGACCGGCTGGGAATTCAACACCCGCATCGATCCCACATCTCTGGGCCAGCAAGTAGCGAAACAAGCGATGATCAAGTTGACGGCAGATAACTGCCCGTCTGGTGAAATGCCGGTGATCATAGGTAATGGCTTTGGTGGCGTGATTTTCCATGAAGCCTGCGGACACCTGCTTGAAACCACCTCGGTAGCCAAAAAAGCCTCGGTTTTCCATGACCAGATGGGCGAAATGATTGCTAACCCTGTGGTCAGCGCCGTGGATGACGGCACCATGGAAAATGAATGGGGTTCCATCAACATTGATGACGAAGGCATGGCAACCCAGCGTACTCAGTTGATCAAAGACGGTAAGCTCACCAGCTTTATGGTCGACCAGATGGGCGCCAAGAAAACCGGTTTTGCGCCAACGGGTTCCGGCCGCCGTGAATCGTATAAGTTCGCGCCTACCTCCCGCATGCGTAACACCTTCATCGAGCCGGGCGACAGCAGTCTGGAGGCGATGATCGCCAGCGTCGAAAAAGGCATTTTCGCCAAGAAAATGGGCGGCGGTTCCGTTCAGCCTGGCACTGGGGAATTCAACTTCGCGGTGCAGGAAGCCTATTTGATCGAAGACGGCAAAATCACCCGTCCACTGAAATCAGCGACGCTGATCAGCACAGGGCCGAAAGTTCTGAAGGAAATCAGCATGGTCGGCCAGGATTTCGAACTGGCAGCCGGTATGTGTGGCTCGGTCAGCGGCTCAGTGCCGACGACAGTTGGTCAGCCAGCACTTAAAGTAGACAATATTCTGGTGGGAGGTAACTAATGGCGGATCAACAAACCCTGCAACACGCCATGGAACAGGTACTGGATCTGGCCACCTCTGCGGGTGCCGAAGCGGATGTCCTTGCCAGCAGCAGCCATAACCTGTCACTGAAAGCCAATAACGGCGAACTGGATGAATACAAAGTCACCTCCGGCCAGGTGATTGGCGTACGCGTTGTCAAAGACGACAAAGTCGCCACCAGCTACTCGGAATCCCTGCATCCGGACAGCCTGAAACTCATGGTTGAGCAAGCACTGCAAAGCGCGCAATTCACCAAAGCAGACTCCCACCAGCGGATCCAGGCAAAGAACAGCCGCTTAACCACTGACTCGCCTGAAATTTATCAGCAAGACGATGTGGATATCGAACAGAAAATCGCGCTGTCGCTGGCGCTGGAAAAAGGCGTGATCGAAAAAGGAGCCAGAAGTGCGCCTTACAATGGTTTTGGTGAATCAGACAGCCTGAGTATGCTGGCCAATACCCATGGCGCATTCTGTCAGCATCAGGAGCGTTCCACTTTCTGTTACACCTATGCCCTGATTGATCAGGATGGCAAACAAGCCATGCATGGTGGCATGTCATCCGGACGTCGCTTTGCCGAGCTCGACCCTGACTATTGCATTAATCACGGTGTCGACACGGCGCTGGCACTGCTGGACGGCGGCCCTATAGCGACCGGCAAGTATGCGGTGATCTTTAATCTGAGTGAACTGAGCAGCCTGTTTGGCGCCTTTGGCATGTGTCTGTCCGGCCAGTCGGCCATGAAAGGCATTAACCCGTGGCGCGACGCCCTGCATAAGCAGGTCGCCAGCTCACTGCTGACGGTCAGTGATATGGCCTATGTGAAGGGCGGCTCTGCCATCAAAGCCTTCGACAGCGAGGGATTTGCCACCCAGGACACGATTCTGATCGGTGAAGGCCAGCTGCAGAGCCTGCTGCATAACAGCCACACCGCCAGCTATTTCGACATTACCAACACAGCCAATGCTGCCCGTTCGGCCAAAGGGGGCCTGGGTGTTGCTTCGCGCCATCTGGTGATTGCCGAAGGCCAGAGCAATGACGCCGAAGTGACCGCAGGTGAATACCTGGAACTGGTTGAGCTGCAAGGCGTACACTCAGGCGCCGATGCCATCAGCGGCGACTTTTCTTTCGGGGCCAGTGGCTTTCTGTGCCGCGACGGCAAGCGCATCCAGCCGGTACGCGGCATCACAGTTGCCGGTAACTTTTACCAGTTGATCAAAGCCATCGACGCCGTCGGTAATCAGCTTGAAAATGACTACGAGCGCGATTTCTTCGCACCCAAAATTCGTTTCAGCGGATTGAGTATTGCGGGTAAATAATCAGACTGGTTAAACCGTAGGCTTATTAAAATGACCTCATCAAATGGATGAGGTCATTTTTTATGCTCAACCAGCTTTCCTGTTTCCTCAAAGCCAGTGCTTACCTGGCCCAGTTTTACCTGACCCAGAGTTTACCTGACATATAGCGGGGCTGCGCTTCAGACCATACGCGCCGCCATACTGACAGCTGCCAAAAACATAATGACCCCCGCCCCTTTAAACAGCCAGCTCTGTGCCTGAGAGCTGGCGAGAAAACGCCGGATTTTCAGCGCACCAAAGATAAATACCGCGCCGACAAAGACAAGAACCAGTATGGTCAGCGGCACTAAAAGCAAACCCCAGGTTTGGAACGACACAGTATCCAGCGTGATAACCAGCGGCAGAATGGCCAGATAGAATGCGATAGTTTTCGGGTTACCCAGAGTAATCGTTAAGCCGGATAGCCAGGCTGCCGTCAATTCCCGCTTGTTTGTCTGTTTATCTATGTTGATGGCTTCCGGGTTGTGATTCCAGAATTGCCAGGATAACCACGCCAGATAGAGGGATGCACACCAACTGACTGCTGTGAACAAGCCGCCGTAACTATGGGCAACAACAGCAAGGCCAAACACGGCAAAGGACAGGTAAATTAAATCCCCCAGAATTAACCCGCTCAGCATGGTAAACCCGGTGACCGCACCGCCACGTACACTGTGCGCAACCAAGGCTGTCATGCCGGGGCCTGGAATCGCTGCCGCCAGCATAAGCGCTGACATGTATGCCAGGATTTGTGTTGTCTCTAACATGAAAATATCCTTTAAATCAATTGTCTTTGTGTTTATACAGCTTCTGGGATCTGCTGAACTCTGCTTAATAATCCTGCGTGACTCGCGACGCAATAAGCCGCCTCTCTGTCCGGTCATTCACACAGAGTGAAATAGTATGCATTTTATAATAAGAAATGTGTTACCTATATCGCTTAACATTCGGGCTTAAAAAGGTAGAGTCTTGCTTAATACACACATTTAGAGAAAGAAAATGGCAGACTGGATGCTGAATCGGACAGATATTAAAATTCTGACACTTTTGCAAGACGATGCGCGCATCACCAATCAGGCGCTGGCAGATAAAATCGGGCTGTCGCCTTCTCCCTGCTGGCGCAAAGTCCGTAAGCTGGAAGACGATGACATTATTCAGGGATACAGGGCTGTTCTGGACCGGAGGAAGATTGGCCTGGGTGTGATGGTATTCGTTCGGGTGGCAATTGACAGTCACAGCGAATCGGAAGCCAGAAAGTTTGAGGAAGAAGTAACCGCACTGGACGATGTCGTTGCCTGTTACAGCATAGGCGGCGATGCCGACTTTCTGATTCAGGTTGTTTCCCCCGATCTCGATTCCTACGCCGACTTCGCGATGTCAACCATACGGCGTTTACCTGGAATTAAAGAAATGCAGAGTATGTTTGTACTGAAAGAGATTAAGCCGTTCAGCGCATTTCCAATTAAAAATGTTCAAAACGCAACAGGTTAGACGCTGTTACCAGTCGGTTTCCGCTTCTGTCCGCTGTTTTTCATTCAATAGACGGGAACAACAGAGGAGTTTTTGAAGTAAGCCGCAAAAATACCGGAACAAAATAGAAACCAAGTTTCATATGATTCATTGTTCTCAGTGTTTCACGTTAATTGTTCTTTCTTTTTAAGAAAGTTACCAACAACGCTCTGAATATTTGAAATATAATCAAAATAATCCACTACATTGAGGTGATTTATGGAAAGCTTACTCTCTCTTTTCTTTCGGGGCTATCTGATACTTGGCGCTGCTGCAACACTGTATGTCATCGTTTACTTTTTTCTGTCCGGTTTAACCCTCTTCGATCAGGGTAAAAAACGACCGACGCCATTACGCTATCAGTGCAGCTACATCTTTATTATGTGCCTGATGATGCCGGTGTTTTATCTGATCTTTATTGAAGAGATTTTGTCACTGCCGAGACACTATCAGGCACAGAAACAAAAAACAGCTAAATCGTATCTGTAATCAGGCTGATGATGCCATCCTGCCTGATTCCTCTGAGCGCAATACAATGGTCAGTTTACGACTCGAAGTACACTTTTTCGTACCACCAGCGTCGGTTCCAGCCGCACAACTTGCGGCTCGGTAATTTCTTTATTGATCCGCTTGAGCAAGGTCTCAACAGCCGCCTGACCTAAGCGGTATTTCGGTTGATGAATAGTGGTCAGTGATGGCGTCATAAATTTTGCGATATGTATGTCATCGTACCCGATGAGCGAGAGATCCTCCGGGATACGAATTCCTTTTTCATGGGCGGCATTAATGACCCCCATCGCCATCATATCGTTAGACGCAAAAATAGCGCTGGGCAATGAACCGCTGGCAACAATCTTGTTGAAAGCAGAGTAACCGCCTTCACATTCAAAATCAGACTCCACAATCCAATCGCGCTGAACCGCCAGCCCGGCTTCATTCAGTGCATGCTTAAAACCTTCATAGCGGAACTGTGCCTGATGTTTCATCAAAGGGCCGGTAATACAGCCGATCTCACGGTGTCCGCAATCAATCAGATAGCGGGCAGCCAGATAACCGCCCTGATAAGAGTTGTCCTGAATTTTATCACTGGTAAAGGACATTGGCCCCCAATCCATCACCACCACAGGAATATCAGGATAGCGTTCAAAAACGTCTATCTGCTCACCTTCCAGTGTCGAACACATTAACAGGAGTCCATCGACCCGCTTTTGCAGCAGCGTATCTATAGAAGCCTTCATGCGCTCACTGTCCCCTTCGGTGTTACACAAAATCAGGTTATAGCCTTTCTGATAACAGCTGCGTTCCACCCCTTTGACCACTTCGCCGAAGAATGGATTGGTGGAGGTCGTCACCAGCATGCCGATAGTTTGGGTGCGATTGACTTTGAGACTACGGGCCAGCGCAGAAGGTGCATAGTTAAGTTCTTTAGCAGCCCGGTTCACGCGTTCTGCGATTTCGTCGCTGACAAAACGGGATTTGTTGATCACATGGCTCACAGTTGAAGTCGACACGCCTGCCAGTCTTGCAATATCTTTCATTGTGGCCATGTATTTTTCCTGTGTGATTAATCAATGACAGCGAAGCGCTCTGCCAGAAAAGCATCTACCTCTGCACGCGTCGGAATTGACGTCTGGGCACCAAAGCGGGTGACTGAAATGGCAGCAGCAGCGTGTGCAAAGCGAATAGCTGATTCTAAAGACATGTTTTCCAATAAACCAGTCACCAAGGCACCGTTAAAGGTATCTCCGGCCGCCGTTGTATCCACAGCATCCACTCTGTACCCCGGAATGAGCTGACCACGGCCATTCTGGCTCAGCCAGACTCCCTTAGCACCCAGAGTTATCAGCACAATGTCGATGCCTTTAAGATGCAGCTCGTCCGCCGCAAGCTGAGCAGTCTGATCATCCGTGACTGGGATACCAGTCAATACTTCTGCTTCTGTCTCATTCGGGGTGATCACATCGATACAGGACAACAAACTGTCTGGCAATATTCGTGCAGGTGCGGGATTTAAAATGACATTGGTTTGATGAGCCTTTGCTTCACGCGCTGCCCGTTCAATGCCCTCAAGCGGTGTTTCCAGTTGCATCAGCACAAACCGCGCTTCACGAATCCGCACCATATCTGGTTCAATCAGATCAGCCGTCAGGCATTCATTGGCTTCAGGTGACAGACAGATCGTATTTTCACCACTGGCGGATACCTGAATCATGGCAATGCCGGTCGGACAATTCGGTTGTATTTTTACCCCGGCGACATTGATGCCGTCATGCTCAAAGCTTTGCCGGATAGCAATGCCAAAGGCATCATCGCCAACGCAAGCAATGAAGCCAGTATCCGCATTCAGCCGCGCCGCCGCAACCGCCTGGTTTGCCCCCTTCCCACCGGGAATGACCTGATAATCACGGCCATGTAACGTCTCACCCGGACGCGGAAATTCGGGCACCCGCAATACATGGTCAGCATTGACACTGCCTAAAACCACTAGTTTATTCATAGAATTATCCTTGGCCGCTCATAAACCCACTAGAACTCTTGCTTTGTTCCTCCCCTTATCAAGAGGAACATCAAAACTGCTTTTTAGTCCCTCCCCCTTTTCAAGGGGGAGGCTAGGAGGGGGTTACTGTGCACACTTGCCAAACCTGCGCTCGCTTCACGAACCCCACCCTCGCCCTCCCCTTGCCAAGGGGAGGGAATGTTCAGTGCTGCAACACGCTCATGACCATCCCTCCGCCTTTCATAAAGGGAGGAAAACACGTTATTGCTTGACGACCACTTTCAGCGGCACCGGAATGTATTGCTCAACCGACTCGCCTTTCAGCACTTTCACCGCCGTTTCCACCCCCAGTGCGCCAATTTGATCCGGCTGCTGGGCGATGGTAGCCGCCAGCTTGCCGCGGTTCACCGCCGCAATGCCGTCGTCTGTACCGTCAAAACCGACAATCATCACTTGCTTGCCGGACGCCTGCACGGCGCGCAGCGCACCCAGCGCCATTTCATCGTTCTGCGCAAACACAGCCTGCACATCCGGGTTCGCCGCCAGCAGGTTCTCCATCACGTTCAAGCCTTTGGTCCGGTCGAAATCCGCAGGCTGGCTGGCTAACAAATCCATCTGGCTGCCTTTCACCGCCTTCATGAAACCCTCACCCCGCTCGCGGGCCGCAGACGTACCGGCAATGCCTTCCAGCTGAATGACTTTGGCCTGCTCACCCACTTTCTCCATGATGTATTTGCCCGCCATTTCACCACCGGCTACGTTGTCCGAAGCAATATGACTGACCACCTCACCCCGGCTGGCACCGCGATCCAGCGTCAGGACAGGGATCTTGGAACGGTTTGCCATACGAATCGCATTCGATACGGCATCAGAATCTGTCGGGTTGATCAGAATGGCTTTCACACCGCGAATAGTCAGATCTTCCACATTCGACAGCTCTTTACTCGGATCATTTTGCGAGTCCAGCACAATCAGGTCGTAACCCAGAGCTTTTGCCTTGGCTTCCGCGCCGTCTTTCATGGTCACAAAGAAGGGGTTATTCAAGGTCGAGACCACAATCGCCAGCGTGTCCTGTGCCTGTGCAGACACAGAAACGGTGGATGTCAGAAGTGCTGCAGAGATTAACGTTGCCAGTTTTTTCATCATGATTATCCTTCGTGTAGGGGGAGCCGGTACACGTCATCCGGCTCTCTTGTTGTCCGTAAATCCTCTGGATTTACTTGTTTTTATTGTCCACCAGCACAGCCAGCAAAATCACAACTGCTTTGGCAATCATCTGGTAGTAAGAAGACACATCGAGCAGGTTCAAGGCGTTGTTCAAAAAGCCGATGATCAACGCACCAATCAGAGTGCCCATAATCCGGCCCTTACCGCCCATCAGGCTGGTGCCGCCCAGCACTACAGCCGCAATGGCGTCGAGTTCGTATCCCATACCTGCCGTCGGCTGTGCTGACGACAAGCGGGAAGTCACGATAATGCCCGCCAGTGCCGCCAGCAGACCACATATCGCGTATACGCCGATTTTCACCCGGTCCACATTAATAC
Source organism: Photobacterium sp. 2_MG-2023 (assembly GCF_030547675.1). Classification (NCBI taxonomy): domain Bacteria; kingdom Pseudomonadati; phylum Pseudomonadota; class Gammaproteobacteria; order Vibrionales; family Vibrionaceae; genus Photobacterium; species Photobacterium sp. 2_MG-2023. Next base: position 41,061 of record NZ_JAUOQQ010000025.1, on the reverse strand, counting down.
CGGACAGACGCGTGGCCGATTCATTCCCCCCCAGCGCATAAACATAACGGCCGAAACGGGTGTGATTGAGCAGGTACCAGACGGCGGCAAACACCACCACCATCAGCCACACCGGCACTGGGATGCCCAGCACATAGCCAGTGCCGAACCAAGCAAATGCATCCGCGGTGTCCGTAAAGCCGGTCGAAACCGGACGGCCATCGGTATACACCATGGTGACACCGCGCAGCAGCGTCATGGTCACCAGCGTGGCAATAAACGCCTGCACTTTGCCTTTAGCAATAATGATACCGCTGATAGCCCCGAGCGCCGCACCGGCCAATAAAGCAGTAGGTACCGCAATCAATACCGGCACTTCAATAGCGATCAAGCTGGCTGCAAAGGCACCACAAAGCGCGAGGACTGAACCGACGCTCAAGTCGATCCCCGCCGTCAGAATCACCAGGGTCATACCCACAGCGATAATGGCGTTCACCGAGGTCTGGCGCAGAATGTTGAGAATATTATCTGCGGTGAAAAAGTTCGGATTCAGAAAGGACACCACAGCAATCAGTAACAGCAGGGCAATCAGCGATTTCTGCTCAATCAGCCAGGCTTTACTGAACCACTTTTTCTCGCGGGCTTCGGTGGGTTGACTCAAGGTTTTGGTACTCATGCTGCTTCCCCGTTGATAGATTTGCCGACAGCACAGGCCAGCAGTTTTTCCTGATCGGCATCTTTAGCATCAAATTCGCCGCTGATCCGGCCTTCGTGCATCACCAGAATCCGGTCACTCATTCCCAGCACTTCCGGCATTTCGGAAGACACCAGAATGATGCTCATGCCTTCAGCTTTGAACTGATTGATCAGCTGATAGATTTCTTTTTTAGCGCCAACATCGACACCGCGTGTCGGCTCATCCAGGATCAAAACTTTTGGCCGGGTCATCAGGCCTTTGGCTATTGCCACTTTCTGCTGATTCCCACCCGACAGGTTACCGATGATCTGATCCCGGCCCGGCGTTTTAATGTTGAACAAGCGGATAAAATCCTCCACAGCGATAGCTTCATCGCCATGCTGAATCTGAACGCCTCGGCTCAGTTGTGCCAGCGCGCACAGGGACATGTTCTCTTTCACCGACAGGCCCAGAACCAGACCATCGCCTTTGCGATCTTCCGAGATGTAAGCGATGCCATTGGCCAGTCCGTCCTGTGGGCTGACAGGATTAATGGTTTTGCCGTTCAGGTTGATCACGCCCCGCTCGCTGGGCAAGGCACCGTAAATCACCTTCATCAGTTCGGTTCGGCCAGCCCCCATCAAACCAGAAATGCCCAGAATCTCACCGCGTTTGAGGGTAAAACTCACCTCATGTACGCCCGAGCCAGTCAGGCCGAGCACTTCAAGACAGGTTTCGCCATGCTTCACATCAATGCGCGGATACTGCTCTTCCAGTTTTCGGCCGACCATCATTTCAATCAGGCCGTTTTCGTTGGTGTCGGCTACCTGACATTCCCCGATGAATTTGCCGTCCCGCAGTACGGTGATGTCGTCGCAGATTTCGAAGATTTCTTTCAGGCGGTGCGAGATATACACAATGCCGCAGCCTTGCGCGCGCAGCTCACGGATCACCGCGAACAGAGAGGCGGTTTCGGTATCCGTCAGCGCGTCGGTCGGCTCATCCATAATGATGACTTTCGACTCGAATGACAGCGCCTTGGCAATCTCAACCATCTGCTGCTCACCCAGACTCAGATCACCCAGTAAGGTTTTCGAACTGTGTTTCACATTCAGCCGGGCCAGCAGCCGGTTTGCTTCAGCGTACATCCGGCCCCACTGAATCCGGCCCAGCGGACCCGTGAATTCACGGCCGAGAAAGATATTCTCGGCAATCGTCAGTTCAGGGATCAGGTTGAGTTCCTGATGGATAATACTGATGCCCGCCTGCTGGGAATCCCGTGGCCCTTTGAACGCTGCAGTCTGGCCCTGATAGTGAACGCTGCCCGCATCTTTGCTGTAGATACCGGTCAGCACTTTCATCAGGGTCGATTTCCCGGCACCGTTTTCTCCCATCAGCGCCATCACCCGTCCCGGATAGACATTCAGGCTGGCTTTATCCAGCGCCTTCACACCCGGAAAGGCTTTTTCAATCTCACTGAGTTGTAAAATGGCTTGCGTCATACGACGTCCTCAATGGTTACTGTGGTCAGAACACCACACCGGCCTGAAAAATCACGTTTGCATACGGGGTGCATTCACCCGTCCGGACCACAGCCCGGCTGTTATGCGTTCGCTGCTTGAACACTTCGTGAGGCAGATAAGTCACCGTAATGTCTCGGCCAATGCGCGCCTGTTCTTCCTGAAGCAATCCCAGCAGCGACGCATGAAGTGCCGGACTCACTTGCCTGAACTCTTCGGCCATCACCACACCTTCAATTTGCGACTCAGACAAGAAGGTTCGAACGGTTTCAATGAAACCGGGCACACCATGAGTGAGCGCCAGATCGATCCGCTGAACGGATGCCGGAACAGGTAATCCTGCGTCACAAATCGTCACTTCATCGGTATGTCCCAACGTCGCAACCAGATAGGACAGTTCCGCGTGCAGTAGAGTACTTTTTTTCATTCTTCATCACCCTGGCTTGGCAAGCACTGGCTTAAAATCATCAAATAGCGATAAAAATCGCCTAACGTCGTCAAAAATTCGGTTTATCTATCTCAACACAGGCAATAATGCATTTTCGATATTCCGGCATTTTTATGGTTGGGAAAAAGCTATCGAAACGTTTCGATGAATTCTAATCAAGTTTGACTTCTTTGCAGCAGGCGAAAAGATGAACTGTGATTAGGATCGTCAGAACTATCAGTAAGAGACACTGAAAAGGTGATCTACATCGCGGTAGGATGGGGAATAAAGGGTAAACAAAACAGCCAAAAGCAGAAACATCCGGTGCCTCTGTGCTTATAGACAACTGATATTATATGGTATCAACGAAGTATTCAGAGGACGGTACTGGCACTCTCTGGCTCGACGATTTTTTTTATTGCTGCGGCTGAAACGCTTTTCAACCGATTGCAGTCTCGGGATCGAGCAGGTAATACACGGTAGCGGATGCGGAGCCCAGTTCAGGCTCAAGATAGTTCTGCACACTTTCAATCGAATCCGCTTCCCAGATACAGCGACAGCAGTGATCGTCTCTATCCAGTAATGCCGTTTGTAAACGCATGCCCGCAGGGGGCTGCCCCAGTGCCGGGCCGGCTTTTTGCGAAAACGTGTCCAGATCCGTGATCCTGTGCTCTGTCGCAATAAACATAAAAGACTCCTTATTCGCCCTACTTCTGATTATAGAGGCTGAATAAGGCGTCTTTCGTTTCATTCAAAGTCATTGGTCAGATCAGGCGCTTGCCGGTAATTCCTTACGCGCTTCGATGGCTTCGATGGTGTCTCGGAGTTTAGGAGAGATTTTGGCTTTGCTGTTGTTTTTGAAATCAAACATCACAACCTGGGCTGTACCACGGGTCGTAATCGCCCCCATTTTCTTACTGAAAATTTCGTACTCCATAGTAAAACGGTCATCTTCAATTTTGCTGACGCGGGAGCCGACCAGCAAAGTATCAGGATAAGTAACAGGCAGGCGATAACGGGCGCTGGTGTCACTCAGTACCGGGCCGATACCGGTGTCTTTGATGTCGTCCATCAGCGCGGCTTCTTTGAAGTAATCCAGACGGGCGGTTTCAAAGTAACGAAAATAAACCACATTATTGACGTGATTCAGGGCGTCCATCTCCCCCCAGGCAACCGGAATTTCAGTAACCACAGGGTACTGTTGAAGAATTGCGTCCATGATGGCTCCTCAAAGGCAAAATACGTTGTGTTAGAGCATTTAATCTAACTGTTTTGCAACATTACCACAACATCGAACCACAGAAATGAGAAGTAGACAATAGTGCTTCACTGGCCTTATCGGTTGCCGCGATCGGCATGACCCCTCCCCCTTGGCAAGGGAAGGGATCGTACTGAGTTTGCTAAAGCAGCGCATATTCCCTCCCCTATACGAAGGAGAGCGAGAGGATCAGGCTGGAGCTGTTCAGAACGCCGTATTCACAATCAGAGAAAATCCATGCCGTAGAGAATGTCGCCACAATGCCGGCATCTGAACTTATACACCGCCGGGTTACCGCCTTTTTCATAGGTATCCAGGATGTCCTGCCATAAATTCGCTTTAAGCATGTGACGGCTCAAAAATGCCTTTAGTGCCTGTCCGCTTAATGCTTTGAGTTCATCATGCTCGGCAAAACCGTGGAATTCGCAGGCATCACCACAATGATCAAGCCAGACTTCCTGACGCCAGGACTGATAACCAGGCGTGCGCTGGCAAACCTCAGCAATCACTTCCCGCTTCAGGCCAGCGCCGTCCAGCGGAAAATCATCAGAATACGAGGCTTTGAATTCTCTGGCTGCCGAGCCATCAGCGATGCACCATGGGCACAGCCATTCAACATCCCGCTGGGAATAAATACTGCCGCTGTACAGATAGCCTCGCGCCTCGCCACAGCAATCGCACACTTTCATGCTTTTCACTACAGCACCAGTCGCCAGCGGATCGGGGTGATAGGTGAATTTCGGAAGAGTCACTATTTGTATTCCTTTGTCTTAACCGATGGTTTTGTAGCCATTCTTGTCATACACACCAAAGTGAAGAGCCACTCTGGCATCAATCTTATGCGGCAAGATCAGGTTAAGATTTAGCGACAAAGTAAGGTTCAGGCCCTGCGAAGCACCATTTCCGAAGCACGATCACTTTTTGAGCAACGCAGCAATAAAGCCCTGAACGCTGAGATGAACAAGCTTTCACCAGTTATGACAGCGCTGTGCAAATTTCCGGCTCAAGGCACGCGCAACCCCCTTTTTCATGCCGCGTGACCCGGATTTTCCGGTATCCTACCCCGCTAATTAATCACTCTCTTTTTGGGCTGTAAGCCCTGCCGGCATTAAAACACTATTATGGTTTCAGACAACGCTCTACCCGGGACAGGCACTGTTCGCTTTCCGAAAGGCCGGTTCGCCATGTGGACGGTATACAGCTTTACCAGCGCTTCCATTCTGGCTTCCATCATTTTTTCACTGTTGCTATTTTTGTCTATCGACGACAACCCTGTGATGCAGATCCTCTTTGGCGGTCTGGCGGTTATTTTCGAACTGGGTAAATTCTTCGCCTGGTATGAATTTGGCGAACGCCGCGCCAGACGCAGCTACTCAGGGGCCACCTGCGCGTTGGCTTTTTATTCTGTACTGGCGGCGATTTCCATCGGCGGTTCAGTCGGCGGCATTCAAAGTGCCACTAATCAGGCTCAGAGCCATGTCACAGTACAGCAGAGCAAAATCAACGCTTACAACATGCAGATTGACGCCATTGAAAAGCAGATCGATCTGAACAATGAGGCGGCGCAGAAGTACATCAGAATGGAGCGTATCGCCACGGGTGTCACCCGTATTCAGCGAGAAAACAGCAAGCTGCGCGAGCAGCAGCAAGCGCTGGCAATGGAGCGGGACAACCTGCCTGTGGTCAGCCAGGGCTCAGTGCTGGGTTTAATTGACGGTCTGGCAAAAACCCTCAAAGTCAGCAATGAAGCAGCGCAGCTCGGGCTGGTGATCTTTCTCTCTGTTCTGCTGGATTTCTTTGCCGCTTTCTTTGTCGGATTGATCGGTGAAGAGCTGCGTTTTCGTCAGCAATTTAACCAACGCCATGCCATTTATGTCTCAAACACGACTGTCAGGCAATCTGCCGCAGGGTCCAACCCGCCAGGACCTGAAAATAGCCCAGCAAGTGATTATACAGGCACAGCCAGTATGGCAACCTTAGCCATTGAAGCGGCCCGCGAATCTCAGTCTGCAAGCGCCGAAGAAGCGCCCTCCCTGTCGCCCTACGATCGCGTGGTAGATGCACTCACGTCTGATTCCGTCAGCTGCTCAAAACGGGCCATTATACGGGCGCTGAAGCTCTCAGCGGATGACGTCGATGAGGTGTTCCACCGCATGATGGGGGAAGGCCTGGTCAGTAAGAAGCCAAACCACCATTTCCAGTGGCACGGGCTACAGGCTCAAACGGACACTGACGGTCAGCAGGCCTAGTGTCTCAATTGGCAGTCGGACCAACCGCTAGCCAGAGATTCTGTCACCCAAAGTATCAGTTAATAGAGCGGGCGCCCAGGTGCCCGCTTTCTGTTTCGCCAGCACAGATCAGCCACTCTGTACACATCAGATACTCTTACTGCCACCGGCGATCAGCTAAGGTTGCTTAAACAGGGTCTCAAGCAGAAAAGGTTCATCAAAATGACGCTTGCCGATAAACGCGGTCGCATGATGGCCCAGCTGACGCTGAGTCCCCGGCGATTTAACCCCGAGCGGCCAGAGATAAAACCGCTCTGCGCGTACACTGGCCGGTAACATCGCCTGCGAATTGAACAGGCTCTTATTGTGGCTTGTTGCTGCAGGTAAACTGCGCAATTGATCGTAAGGCAATACAGTCAATACGCGTGCCCGGACATCATGCCGCAGCCATTGCACATCTTTCACCATATGCTCGCCAGAGGATAAGGTCACCCCCAGCTTGTCTGTCTGATGCCCGGCATAGACTTGCAGGGTAACAGGCCATTCCGCTTTGTTGCCCGGCGGAGCAAAAGTGAGAGCCGGTGACAGGGCAAACACCATGTGATAACAGCCGCAATGGTGAATACTGTCCAGAATGTAAGGTTGTCCGTCAGCATCCAGCGTTAGCCTCAGCAACACCCCATCAAACTGACCTGCATACGGATCAACCCCTGAGCGTGCGGTGCGGTTGGCGAACCACAGCGTGTAGTTCAGCTGCATCAGGGTCTGTCCATAAAAGCGGGTATAGCTGACATGGGTATACAGGGTCGGCTTCTGGGGAACGACCCCAGGCTGACTGGGGGTGACATAACGGACCTGACCGGGAAAGTCATCCCGCGAGCGGGTTTCAACCTGAAAAACCGGCGCGTAAAAGCTAAGCAGACTTTGCTGCTGCTCTGCGCTTAGCAGCGGCCATGACAGTGCCGACCTCTCCCTTGCCTGACGAAACCACGCCTGTATCTGCAAGCGGTTAAGGGATGGCCTGTCATCTGGCGCGTAACGGATCGCATAACCCTCAACAGGTTGGATAAAATGGCTGATCAGACGCCGCTTTTCTTTGTCCATCGAAGGTCTGGCAAAATGTTGTGTGACCGGGTACAGCCCCAGTACCCGTTGCCAGGTCGCGTAGCCGGATGGCAACTGAGGCGGCTCTGTGATGAGCGCTGACCACAGAGCGGGCTGATACAAGCTGCGGCCGACCAGCTGCTCTGCACACAGATCGAGCGGCTTTAACCCATAAGCGGTGTTATCTGGCAGGTTCTGATATTCCGCCTGCCGCTGTACGGCGGCCTGATGTGACACATAGTCCAGCCATTGGCGTTTGCTTTCGCGATCAGTCAGCTCAAATAGCCAGGACAGACTGAAACGGTCGAAAGCCAGGTGCGGAAATCTCGGGTCCCATGTCAGCTGCGCATCTTGTACGCCCTGTTGCTGAACAGTACGCTTAAAGTCCGTGAGCAGATCAACACAGTCGGCTTGTGAGCGTGTGTAGATTTGCTGCTGGGCAGGAATAGAATCCGGGATCGGCTCGGGCAGGGATGTACAGGCTGTCACCAACAGGAAAGACAACAGAGTCAGCACACGCATCATATCCCCTCTCCTGATAATCCCAGCGTCGATAAATAACTGAACCCGACTCCTGTAAGTGAAGCAGATAATCGCCTGGTTTGGTGTCTGCCGGCTATGAGAACAACGCAAGAAAACCAAAAGAAAAAAGCCCGCACCTGGCCGTGCGGGCTTGCTCATATCTTTGTTTGTGTCAGTGAGCGGATAAAGTTAAGCGTTATCCGGCACCTGAATTACACCACGGCGGATTTGATCCAGTTCAATCGATTCAAACAGCGCCTGGAAGTTACCTTCACCGAAGCCTTCGTTGCCTTTACGCTGAATAATTTCAAAGAACACAGGACCAATAACGGTATCGGTAAAGATCTGCAGCAAAATGCCGGTTTCATCACCATCAATCAGGATTTTCAGATCTTGAAGTTTCGCCAGATCTTCCTGATGACCAGGAATACGCTTATTCACCCCTTCATAGTAGGTATCAGGGGTATCCATGAAGGCCAGACCGTTCTTTTTCAGCCGTGTCACCGTCTCGAAAATATTGTCTGTGCTCAAAGCGATATGCTGGATGCCTTCGCCATTGTATTGATCCAGATACTCTGCAATCTGTGATTTATCGTCACTGGATTCATTGATTGGAATACGGATTTTTCCGCATGGCGCCGTCATAGCGCGAGACAGCAGGCCAGTGACTTTACCTTTGATGTCAAAGTGGCGGATTTCACGGAAGTTGGCAATACGCTCATAAAAGCCCGCCCACAGATCCATGTTCCCTTGCTTCACGTTGTGAGTCAGGTGATCCAGGGTATGTAAACCGGCATCCTGATTAGCCAGGCGTTCCTGATAATCCGGGTAATAGTCGAAGTCGATCTCATAGATATCGTGCTCACCATAACGATCGACCAGATAGATCAGAGATTCGCCGATACCGTACACGGCCGGAATATTCAGTTCCATCGGACCGGCCTGAGCTGGACAAGCTGTCGCCCCGTTGTCCACCGCGTGTTCCAGAGCCAGCGTCGAGTCTTTCACACGAAATGCCATCGCGTTAACGCTCGCACCGTGAACACCGGCAAAACCGGCAGCCTGAGAGTGCTGTTCACCGTTAATGATAAAGTTAATGTCACCCTGGCGGTATAGCCAGACTGATTTATGTTTATGCTTGGCAACTTCAGCGAAGCCCATCAGCCGGAACAGGTTTTTGAGATTGGCAATACCCTCTGGCGTCGGTGCGGTATACTCAACAAACTCGAAGCCGTCCGTGCCCATAGGATTTTTCATCATTTCACTCATCCGTATATCCTCACATATTGGTTACTTTGCTGACGCCTGTTCAGCGATTCCTTACCTATAGAATTAGCACCACAGAGAGGGGTTGAGAAGCCAGTTGTAAAACTAAGGTTAACGCAATGTAAAAATAGTTTGTAAAGCCAGCTTGCCAGCCATTTGAGCTCAATGAGCACCCCATCCATTACAGGTAATGAGAACAGCGTAAGAACCTGAGACACCATGAAATCAAGCCATTTCATAAAATTGAAAAATAGTGTAGAAAGCTTTACATAGGCGTATGCGCTGGAGTACTGCTCTGAAGTGATTGCGTAGCAACCTGCATAAGAGAAGCAACCAACTCTTCGCGGCAATCACAACCGCGAGACTGTGTTGCCGGCTCTGTCGAGATTCGAAAGATAAACAGCCCCTGACTATGGTTATGGAGGAGGTCATTGTAATGAGCGTAAATAAAAGGGATAAACTGCGTTTACCGCAGCGGAAAAAAACGTCAGTTGCCCTGAAAAAAGACAGCGCAATTTACTTGCCGACTTATCATTTTCTGAAAAGCGAATTTCAGCATGCCCGACGCCACGAGGCAGGGCTGATCCGCGATGACGATACAGAATTCCTGCACCAGTACCGTGTGTCACTCCGGCGCTGTCGTGCCTTGCTCAGCCTGCTCAGTGCCATTTTCCTGCCGCAGCAAAAACAGATGATTCAGAACGCCCTGAAAACCTTGATGCAGAAAACCAATGAACTGCGGGATCTGGATGTGTATTTAGGCAACATGGAACCTTATTTCGATGCGCTGGATCATGAGTATCATCAGGGGTTGATCCTGTTCTTTAACGACCTGCAGGACAGGCGGATAGTGTTGCAAAAGCAAATTAAAGAGTGGCTGAAATCTGCCGACTATCAGCAACAATGCGCCCAGATAGTCGGGTTACTGGATGAGCTGACCGTGAAACCGACAGATGCAGGAAAAAAGCCCAGCCTGCCGTTTGCAAAAAAATGTATCTGGAAACACTTCAATAAAACACAGAATGTCTGTCAGTCCATCGGTTACGCCAACCCGGACGAACACATTCACGAGCTCAGAATTTCCTGCAAAAAGCTCCGTTATCTTCTGGAGTATTTTGCCCCGATTTTTCCGCGCAAAGTCATGAAAGATCACATCAAGCAGCTGAAAGCGCTGCAGGATTCCCTTGGTTACTTTAACGACAGTGCGGTACAGATGGATTTTCTCAATCAGTATCTTGAGCAGCAAAAGCCAGGATCAAAACGCCATAACGCAATCTCGCGTTTACTGACATTCAGCCAAAAGCAGCATGCCGATCATAAAATCAGTGTTATCGATCATGTCAATCAGTATGCCTTTGCTGCTCCTCAAAAATCCTTTGAAAAGATATATAAACCCTGAACAGGACATCGGACGGGAGATTTTTTGCGGCATCATGCACATTTCATAAAAGCTTCATTAAACAGCAATACAAGCTGAGAGACCAATCACGCTTTATTTTCAGCGCTTTGCTATTAATGTATGAAACACAAATGAAAGGAAGTGCGTATGAAATCAATCAGAACAATAACACTGACTCTCTCCTCCCTGTTTGCACTGTCTGTAACCCCCCAGGCTGCAGCGGCCGATGCGCAGCAAGCCTTTATGAACGACTGCCTTCGCACTTATCAGAATGAGTCCTTATGTCTGGGTTACGCCCTGGGTGTTTTTAACACCATTTCAGCCATTCAATGCAGCCAGCCAGAGCAGCACCCTATTCATTCCTTAACTCAGCCCGGCACCATGCAGACGGAAGGTGCAAAGCGCGTTCGCCTGTCGATTGAAGCCATGCAACCGGCACTGAGCAAAATCAGCGACTGCCGGGCCAATGCGCCCGCTTCAAGCTGACCAGACAGTCTATAGCTGGCCTGAGAGCCTTTAGCGAATCAGAAAGCCTTTGCTAATCAGAAAACCTTGAGCGATGCCGGCCAGTTTGCTACTGGCCGGAATCAGTTTTCACAACAGACTGACGCGATCTTAGTCTCAGCCTCTGTCTCAGATATCCGCTTTGATGGCAGCTTTAATATCCGCTTCCAGCGCCTCTGGCTTAGTCAGTGGCGCGTAACGTTTAATCGGCTGGCCATCCCGGCCAATCAGGAACTTGGTGAAGTTCCATTTGATATTTTTTCCCAGCAGGCCAGGTAAAGCGCCGGTCAGATAGGCAAACAGCGGATGACTGGTCGCTCCTTTGACATCCACCTTTTCAAACATGGGAAAATCAACGCCATAGTTAATTTCGCAAAACTCACTGATGGCTTCGCTATTACCCGGTTCCTGCTGACCAAACTGATTGCAGGGAAAACCGAGGATCACCAAACCCTGCTCACGGTATGTCTTATAAAGCGACTGCAGGCCCTGATATTGCGGCGTAAAGCCACATTGACTGGCGGTATTCACCACCAACACAACTTTCCCTTTGTAAGTGCTTAATGGCAGTAGCTCGCCTTGCAGGCTGGTGACTGAAAAATCGTAAAATGCCGCCATAACTCTGTTCCTTACCTGTCATGCTTCAAGCATGGTGTCTTTGTGTGGCCAGTTTATCAGGCACAGCTGTTCAACTGGGAATTGTTCTTTAAAACCGTATACTGGCCCCCCACCACATCTGAAACGTAACTGCCGGGGAACCTCAGTGTCTTCATTTAGCCAGCAACTGACCGCTATGGGCCTCAGAAGCTTAGACTTTAACCAGGCTGAAAACGCAAGCTTAGACGTACTGCTCAGCCAGCTTGAAACAGAATTTTCCTCACTGCAGCAGCAACGGCCAAACAGCAAAGGCGACGATCTTTTACTGGGGCTGATGACCAAAACGCATTTATCTGCACTTGAGCAATATCAGAGTACGGAGAGCCAAAGTCATGCAATGAATGATCTGTTCGTGCAGCAACTTGGCAAGGAACATGCGGCACGTTTCGACAACCAGCATCATGGCCATTTTCTGCTGGTCACACGCCTGTGGATGCTGGTACTCGGTTATCAGCAGATCGATCTCAGCTATGCGGCCGATCATGCGCTGTCCAGCGCTAGCCTGCTGTTTCCGGATGATGCCACAGGGCCAAGCCACAGCCGCGCTGAGCAAACCCGGCGCCGCTTTATGCAGGCCTATTATCAAGGTAAAGCATCAGCCCGCGACAATGCGAGGGGCACAGAGCAGAATACGTCCTCTGTCAGTTTCATAAACTCACTCAGAGGCTGGTTTCAGCGTATATTTCATCGGTGAAACTGAAAACATACGGCAGATCCCGAAAACCCGGTGTTTACGCTGAGATAAAAAAGTGAAAAAACAGCAAATAAATCATGTTAAATCATACAGCTAGCAGGCTGGCTGCTTTTTTTATGTCTTTGCTAATAAAAAAGTTATCCGCCTAATGTTTTGACAAGGTTGATGTTTAACATTTGACTATACATTTTTTACAAAAGTGATCGTTGCGCGTTTTTTAATCACCCCTATAATACCGCCTACGCTTTAACCAAGTATGTTGTTCCTTTAAAACTCCTGCAGCTGAGATGCCCGGAACGGAAAAAGCCGCCAGGGTCTTTAACGCAGTTTGAGTTGATTTATTTCCCCCGCCTGTCATGCCTTTGACAGGCGTTTTTTTTATCTGTTTTACAGTATCGGATGGAGCTGCACAGACAGGTAATGCTCCAGGCGCTCCTGCAACTGCGCTTTTTCTTCATCCGGCAAAAAGCTGGCCCGGATAGCGTTGGCGGTAAATAAAGCCATTTCTTCTTTTGTTACCTCAAACGCCTCGACTACAGCCAGAAAATTGTCCGTCATGTAACCACCAAAATAAGCCGGATCATCGGAATTGATCGTCACGCACACACCTTTGCGCAGCAGCTCTATGATGTTGTGATCCGCCATGTGATCAAACACCCTGAGTTTAACGTTCGATAAAGGACAAACAGTCAAAGGCATCTGATTGCGGATCAGTTCATCCACCAGCGCCGGATCCTGACTACACTGCACGCCATGATCGATTCGGGACACCCGAAGCAGCGATATCGCATCACGAATATGACTGGCCGGCCCTTCTTCGCCGGCGTGGGCGACAGTCAAAAACCCGGCATCGTGCGCTTTTTCAAACACACGGCGGAATTTTTCCGGCGGATGGCCATTCTCAGAAGAATCCAGCCCAACACCAATAATGTATTCCTGATACGACATCGCCTGAGCCAGAGTTTCAAACGCCGCATCCTCACTGAGATGGCGCAGAAAGCACATGATGAGCCGGCTTGAAATCGACAATTTTTGCTCCCCGTCGGCCAATGCCCGGGTAATGCCGGCCATCACTGTCTGAAATGTCACGCCGCGCTCAGTGTGGGTTTGCGGATCAAAAAAGAGTTCGGTATGCATGACATGATCCTGCTGACAATGCAGAAGATACGCCCAGGTGAGATCGTAAAAGTCCTGCTCGGTCTGCAGGACAGCCGCACCGAGATAGTACATATCCAGAAAGGACTGAAGATCATCAAACTGATAGGCGGCCCGGGCTTCTTCAACACTGGCATAGGGCAAAGGGATCTGGTTGCGTTGCGCCAGTTCAAACATCAGTTCTGGCTCTAATGTCCCTTCAATATGGACATGCAGTTCAACTTTCGGCAGGGTTCGGATGAAGCTTTCCATAGCACTGACCTCTTAACTCTCTACACAGGTAATTTGGGGATAGTGTTTAAAGTGTAGATTGCAAAATCAGTAAGATGGAGAAGAAGGGAGATTTTCCCTGCCGGTGTGACGCAGTGACCAACAGGGAAAACAGCGGCTTATTTCTGTTTTGGACGGAACACCTTAATCACGCTTTCATCGCTTTCCAGATAAGGCCCTTCCATCAGATCAATACAATACGGGATGGCCGGGAATACCGCGTCCAGACATTCACGGATAGACTTAGGTTTACCGGGAAGATTCACGATCAGTGTATCGTCGCGCAGTCCTGCCGTCTGGCGTGACAAAATAGCAGTTGGCACAAACTTCAGAGATTCGGCCCGCATCAGTTCACCAAAACCAGGCATCATGCGATCGCACACAGCTTCTGTCGCTTCAGGGGTAACATCTCGTTTTGCCGGGCCTGTTCCGCCGGTTGTGACTATCAGGCAGCACTCTTCTTCATCAGCCATGCGAATTAAGGTGGACTCAATGACATCACGCTCATCAGGAATCACTTCGTAGACAGGTTCCCACGGTGAGGTCAGATACGCTTTCAGCGTCTCAATGATCGCCTGCCCGGAAAGGTCTTCATAGACACCCGCACTCGCCCTGTCACTGACGGTGACAATCCCAATTTTCGCTGTTGTCATTTTTTCTCCTCAGGCCAAAGCCTTGTCATTGCGAACTGGCCACATCACGTGGCAAACAGGAGCCGCTTATCTGTTTGCAATCACAACCTGTATGTCTTCAAGGCTGTATGTCTTCAAGGCTGTCTAGCATCACAGCTGTCAGACATCACGAACAGATAAGCGGCCCCTGCGCTAGTGTAAGCAATCTTTACCGTTCGGAAAACCTTTAGGGTAAGTCAAACACCAGAGCTGTGACCGAAACATCGCCCTGATTGGATACAATCAGCTCAGGCTGATGATCCACCTTCAGTCCGTCCCCTGGTGATAAGATCTCACCTTCTACCGTCAGCTGACCTTTGATCTGATGCAGATAAAAACGGCGTCCGGCCTGCTGTGTCAGGGTCAGAGATTCACCTGCCGCTAAAATCAGCTGGCTGAGCCGGGCATCCTGCTTAATGGACAACGTGCCGTTCTCACCGTCCGGCGTGATCACTGGGGTCAAGCCTTCACGCTGACCAAAGTCTTTCTGCTGGTAGCCCGGCTCGCCACCAAGCTGATCCGGCTGAATCCAGATTTGCAGAAATTTCAGTGTGTCTTGCTGCGAGGCATTGAACTCGCTGTGGTATATCCCTTTACCGGCCGACATCAGCTGAAATTCACCCGCCGGTAAACGCTTGATGTTACCTGCGCTGTCTTTATGGGCAATTTCGCCTTCCAGCACATAGCTGATAATTTCCATGTCTTGATGACCATGGGTATCAAACCCGGCACCGGCGCGGACGGTATCATCATTTATCACCCGCAACGCCGAATAGCCCATATGCTCAGGATCGTAATAATGACCGAACGAGAAGGTATGACGACTATCAAGCCATCCGAACGAGGCTCTGCCACGCTCTGCAGCACGTCTGATTTTCAGCATAATGTCACCTCTTAAATGATGTCGATAAAGGAATAGTCAGGCTGAGCGCGCCCTTAGCGGACGCGTTTTGCCAGCAGTGAGTCAGCCGACAATTTGCCTGCTCCAGAGAAAACCAGTGATACCGCGATTGCCAGCAGAGACAGACCAAACTCGTAGCCGCCGTTAGACATAAACAGGCCATTCGGTAAGTGAACGCTCACAATAGCCACCACCATAGTAATTGCCAGCACCAAAGCTGCCGGACGTGTCAGTAAACCGATCAGGATAAACAGACCGCCGAAGAACTCACCGCTACCGGCCAGAAACGCCATCAGCATGCCAGGCTCCAGACCTATAGAAGCCATCCACTGGCCCGTGCCTTCCAGACCATAGCCACCGAAAGCACCAAACAGTTTTTGTGCGCCATGGGCCATGAAAATGATACCGGCAGGCACACGCAGCGCCAGAGGGGCAACACTGTCTGAAGACGTTAACAGGCGTTTAATAAAAGAAGTATTCATAAGGGTTTCCTCAAAAAAGTTGAACAATAATAGATATTCAAAGCTGTCATCGTTAAAAGTGACAGAAGCTGTGCTGATTGCTCATGCACTGGCCTTAGCCCTGTCTTCCTCGATTGAAAGCAAGTGTAGTGGCAGTCAAAGCCAAACAACACCGGTTGAAATTGAGTAACTAATTCGAATAAATCGAACAATAGAATAATTTGCTGCCTGAAGATAAAAATTACAGACAAAAATCAGGGGCTATGACACTATGAACGGCTTGATAGTTCAAAGGAAAATCAACGACATGGAGTTGTCTCACGTACGCCGTTTTTCGGCACCTATCTGGGCCGTATTGATCGGCACTCTGCTGACCCGCGCCTCCTTTTTTATGGTCTGGCCCTATATGGCCGTGATGCTGCACCGGAAATTTGGCCTGTCTGAAATTGAAATTGGCACCATAATGAGTCTGGCGGCACTCGGCGGCGCCGTTGTCGCCCTGTATGTGGGCTATCTGTCTGATAAGCTTGGCAGGAAAAATTTACTGATCATCAGCTGTCTGGCCCATGTCGCGACATTTATTATTCTGGCCGAGGCAGATCAAAGCTGGCTATATGCTGCCGGGGCGCTGATGGCAGGCATCAGCCGGGCTATGCTGGAACCGCCGGCACGGGCGATGATTTCGGACTTACTGCCTGAAATTCCCGTCAGGGAAATGGCGCACCAGGTCCGCTATTACTGCATCAATCTGGGTGCGGCTTTCGGGCCGCTAATGGGCTTACAGCTTGGCTTTACCGGCGAACAGTCCTCTTTTTATCTGGTCGCGCTGGCTTACTTGATCTACAGCGTGTGTTTTATTCTGGCTTTCTGGCAGATCCGCAACACCCCGCAACCGCCCAAAAACGAGCAGAACTTCAGCCAGACACTGAAAGTATTAGCGCGAGACAAGGCATTCATGGTGCTGATTCTGGCCAACACCCTGGTGATGTACGCTTATCTGCATCAGGAAACTTCGCTGGTGCAGTATCTGAATGGTTTGGGCGATAAAGTCATAGCACTTTACACCAGTATGATTTTTGTCAATGCCAGTGTGATCGTGTTACTGCAATTTCCACTGCTGAAACTGCTCAGTAGCTGGTCGCTGTATCGCCGTGTATATCTGGGCGTTGCCCTGTTTGCCAGCGCCTTTGTGCTGTACGCCAGTTTCCCGCTTGATGCCCCTGAGTGGTACTGGCTGCTGGCCACCTTTGTACTGAGTCTGGGCGAAGTGATTCTGTTCCCGACCTTCAATCTGCTGATTGACAGAGCGGCACCGGATCATCTGCGAGGGGCTTACTTCGGGGCGGGAAATCTGACGTCTATCGGCGTGAGTTTATCGCCATTGGCTGGCGGTATTATCTTGTCGTTATACGGTGGCCCGGCGTTGTTCCTTTCCACCGCCTGTGTGCTGGTTCTGGCAGGCTATTTATACCGCTGCTCTGCCCGCTTACAACAGCAAAACAGCGATCCGGTACAAGCGACTCAGTCATAGCAGCTTGTACCGGCAGTACGCTTTCAATACCCGTTATTTCACCCAAACCTGCTTGGCATTCACAAACTCGTGAATGCCTTGCGGCCCCAGTTCCCGCCCGTAACCCGAGCGTTTAATGCCGCCACTCGGCAGGCGGGGATCTGTTTTCACAATACCGTTCACGGCAATCTGACCCGCCTGCAATTCGCGAATAAAACGCTGAGCCTGTGCCGGGTTAGCCGTCCAGACCCCGGCCCCCAGTCCGTACGCGGTATCGTTAGCCAGCCGCAGAGCATGTTCCGCATCATCCGCTTTTACCAGCACCATCACTGGGCCAAAGGTTTCTTCCCGAAACGCGCACATCTCAGGTGTCACGTCCGCCAGCAAGGTCACCGGATAGAAATAACCCATCCCCGGTTCTGGCTGGCCGCCCATCAGGCACCGTGCGCCTGCGTCTATTGTTGCCTGCACCTGACGATGCAGGTTCTGGCGCAGATCATCACGGGCCAGCGGCCCGATATCCGTGTCTGGCGAAGAGGGATCGCCGACTCTCAGCAGCGTCAGCCGTCTTTCCACCAGCTGGGTGAAAATGTCATACACAGGCGCTTCAACAATAATCCGTTTGGCCGCAATACAAGACTGACCGGCGTTGATAATGCGTGACAGTGTCGCGACATCAGCGGCCGTTTCCAGATCAGCATCAGCCAGTACCACCAGAGGATCGGAGCCGCCCAGCTCCAGCACTGCCGGTTTGATCTCACTGGCTGCAGTCGCGGCAACGTTCGCACCTGCGCGGTCTGAACCGGTAAACGAAACCGCCGCAATGTCGGGATGGCGGATCGCCTGCTCGGCAAGTTCATTGCCAACCGGCAGGTTGACCATGATATTGGCGGGCGCACCCGCCAGTGCAAACATTTCTGCGATCGCGCGGGCACAACCTGGTACATGCGGATCGTGCTTCATTACGCAGGTGTTTCCGGCCATCAGCGCCGGTGCCAGAAACCGGAAGGCCAGCCACAGCGGTGCATTCCAGGGCAAAATTCCTAACACAGTACCTAAAGGCTGATAGCAGACATAACTGTGGCTGGCATCAGACGGCAGGCTTTGATCTGCCAGATAGGATTCAGCATGCTCGGCATAATGCTCCGCACACCAGGCCGCTTTTTCCACCTCAGGACCGGCTTCCTTCACCGGCTTACCCATTTCCAGTGTCATCAGTTCGCCCAAGCGGGTTTTATGTTCCCTCAACTGTTCTGCAACGCGGCGCAATACTTCGCCGCGCGCGGCAAAGGTTAAGCGCTGCCAGTCAGGCTGCGCTGCTCTCGCCGCTTTAATCTGGCTGGCCAGCGCATCGGCATTCAGCGTCGGGTATTGCTCAATCAGTGTGCCATTGGCCGGATTGATCGCTTTTAAAGACATATCTCCCCCCTTAAACGGCTATCCGTTAGCCTGTTGCTGTTTGCCTTTACGGGCTTTATCTATGGATGTCGCTTTGTCAGACGACACGCTGGAAGTGGCGGTTTCAGGCTTGGCCGGTTTGCCCTGATCGGGCAACACAGTGAAGTCTTTCGGCAGAGTGAAAAAAGATTCACAGCCATCTGCGGTGATAACTATGGTATCGGAAATACCACAGGTCTTATCGCCATCCACTCCCCACATCCAGGGAATGATGTGGAACGTCATACCTTCCTGCAGCACAGTCGACTCGCCTTGTTTCAGGCTGACAATATACCCTTCATCCCAGCTGGGCGGAAAAGCGATACCGATAGAATAGCCGGAGCGGGTGATCAATCTGGCCCCCACATCATTGTGTGAAATGATATTGCGGATCAGGTTATCCGCATCCGACACCGTCATTCCGGGCTGGATATACGCATGCAGCGATTGCAGCGCCAGCTTCATGGTTTCCTGCGCTTTGTACATGGAATCGGTCAGTTCACCTAAAATCACAGTGCGCATCATAGCGGTGTGATAGCGACGATAGCAGCCTGCCACTTCAAGAAACACGTGCTCGCCCGGTTGCACTACCCGTCCTTCCCAGGTTGCATGACCTATCATGGTTCTGGGCCCGGATGTCACATACGGCATCACAGCAGGGGGCTCCCCGCCTGCTTTAAACATCGCCGAGCTGATGGCCGCTCCGATTTCGTTTTCTGTTACTCCAGCCTGACAGGCCGCAATGCCGGCTTTCATACCGGCTTCGGTGGCAATCGCCGCTCTGCGCATCAACTCGATTTCAACCGGCGATTTGCAGATACGCCCCTGCTCGACGATGCCGAAGCAGTCCAGCAGTTTTGCTTCCGTCAGTGTGGTGTGAATAGTGTCCTGCTGATAGGCCGGAAAGAAGTAGCTGTTTCTTTCGTAGCCGATACGTTTTCGCGACAGTCCGAATTCCCGCAACGCATCCACCAGCATCTGAATGGCATCTCCGGTATCGGGATAGGGTCGGGTCCGTTCAATCCAGGTCCGGGCAAAAATGTTCGACTCTTCCATCGCCCGGGTAATCATGAAGGGCTCATCTTCCAGCGGCACAACCAGCGCCTGAAAAAAGGAATAGCCGGTTGTCTGGTAATCGGTCAGGTACATGATGTTTTCCGGATCGGTGATCACCACCGCATCCAGGCGGCGCTGAGCAATACGCTGCCGCAACTCGCCCAGACGTCGCTCATATTCCTCAAAAGGAAACGTCATATCGTCGCGTTTTTTCATACCGCCTCCCGGAGCACGTTCTGCGTCACTTCCACCAGAATGGCCAGCCCTGACTGCAAATCGGCTTCCGGCGTTGTCAGTGGCGGGATCAGCTTAATCACCCGGCCGCCACTGCCGCAGGCTGAGACCAGCAGCCCTGCTTCGAAACAGCGCCCGACAATGGTTTTCGCCAGCTCACCAAGACCCACATCCACGCCATACAACATGCCTTTGCCGCGCACTTCCACCCCAGCCAGATCCGCCAGCGGCGCCAGTGCCGCGTGCATCATCTCGCCTTTTTGCTGCACCTCTTCCATCAGGTGACTGTCTTCGAAATAACTCAGCGCTTCGCAGCCCGCCACAAAAGACAAACACTGCCCGCGGAAAGTGCCTGTGTGCTCACCCGGCGACCAGTGTTTATCCAGCTCGGGTTTCACAAGATTCATCGCAATCGGGGTGCCCATACCGCCCAACCCTTTTGCCAGACAAACGATATCAGGGTCGATGCCGTAATCATCGAAACTGAAAAACGAGCCGGTTCGCCCCATTCCGGCCTGAATATCGTCCACAATCAGCAATGCACCGACCGATTTCGCCAGCGATGCCAGCCGCTGCAGCCAGGCTTTATCGGCAATGTTCACGCCCCCTTCGGCCTGCACCACTTCGACCATAAACGCCGCCGGTGGCATGACGCCGCTTGAACCGTCCTGATAGCTGTCTTCCAGCAATTCCAGCGCCTGCAGGGCTTGCTCTGCCGCTTTGCCTTGTGCACCGAAAGCGGTATGTGACACATGAGTCAGCGGCACACCAGCCGCGCCCCGGAAGTACTGATTCGCCGTACAGGCCAGTGCGCCTAAGGTCATGCCATGAAAACCACGATGAAAAGCGACGATCTCATGACGTCCTGTGACCCGTCGCGCCAGTTTCAGCGCCGCCTCGACGGCATTGGTGCCGGTTGGCCCCATAAACTGCATTTTGTGGGGCATGTTACGCGGCTCAAGAATGACGTGATGGAACCGTTCCATGAACCGGCGTTTCGCGCTGGTATGCATATCCAGACTGTGTGTCACGCCATTGCGCTGGAGATATTCGATCACCGCCTGTTTCATACGTTCGTTGTTATGTCCAAAGTTCAACACCCCTGCACCGGCAAAAAAGTCGATGTACTCTTTACCCTGCTCATCTGTCTGCCTGGCATTGAAAGCCGTATCAAACACGACTGGGTAGACCCGGCAGTAAGCCCGGATTTCGGATTCGCGCTGTTCAAAAATGCTCATCGTACATCTCCTTGTGCTTTAAAATCTCTGGTGTGAACAGGGCTGTTGCGCTGTGCTGATTCGCTCAGCCAGCCTTCAACAGCCCTTTGATTTTTTTTACCCTCTCTACCCTGTGTAGTTCGGTAATGGCGCCCCCGCAAGCCTTGCATACCAGCGAACGACTTTTTCGAGCAGTCGGTCATTAAAATCGTAGTGTGGGCTGTGGCAGGGATACTGATGGACAGGCTCGCCATCGTCTGCCCCGATCAGGGCAAAGGCACCGGGCACCTGCTGCAGGTAATAGCTGAAATCTTCCGAGGCCATCACAGGCAGTGAAATGGCATGATCAAGCTGCTGATCCTGATCTGCCAGCCAGGCCGTACGGGAATTTTCGGCTTGTCTGGCATGATTGATCGTGGCACTGTAACGCGGCTGGATCGTCACCTCGCAGGCCACGCCATAACTCATGGCAGTGTGATGGCTGATCTCTTCGATCAACTGATTGATTCGGGTTTTAGTCTGGTCGTCAGGTACCCGGATACTGCCACTCAGCACCGCCTGCTGTGGGATCACCGTCAGGCCACTGGCGGCCTCTATTGAGGTCACACTGACAACGGCGGCATGCTGAGGCGGTAAGCGGCGGCTGATGATCTGCTGCAAATTGAGGGTAATTGCCGACGCCGCCAGCACAGGATCGGCGCAGAGTTCCGGCTGGCTGGCATGGCCGCCGCGTCCTTTTACTGTAATGGAAAAAGTAGCATTACCGCACATCACCAGCTGATCCGGGCAAATCATCTTGCCAAACGGGATCGCCGGCCAGTTGTGCCAGCCGTAAATTTCATCCACCCCTTCCAGCGCCCCGTCTGCAATCATTTCCCGAGCACCGTGCCCGCCTTCTTCCGCAGGCTGAAACAGAAAAGTAACGGGGCCAGGCAACGTCTCTTCATGCTGTTTCAGCCAGGCGACTGTTGCCATCAGGGCCGCCGTATGGCCATCGTGACCACAGGCATGCATACAGCCCTGCTGCTGTGATGACCAGGTGCGGCCGCTGTCTTCATCAATCGGTAAAGCATCAATATCGCCCCGCAGGGCAATGTGGCGACCGCTAGAATTGCCAGACGCAATATGCGCCAGCGTGCCCGTTTGTGCGCAAGGTCGCCAGTCGATACCCATTGCGGTCAGACGATCACGAATGGCAGCGGCCGTATGATGTTCCTGCCATCCCAGCTCAGGATGGCGGTGTAAATCCTGCCGAAAGGTTTTTGCCATCGACAGATTCTTTTGCCAGAAGTCGGACATAAAGATTCCTGCTTGAATACTAAAAAGACCAAAACAAATTTTATTTATTATTTCGGCACTTACCAGCAAGCCTAGTCAGGATGGCCCGGTTTCTCAATGTTGATGATTCTGTGTGATGATCCTGGACTGCGCACAGGCTTCACACGGTTATTCCCTGTACAGACGGCCTGATTTTCACCGCACAGAGTTGTAAGCCTATTCACAATCTGTCATGCAATACGGTACAGGAAGCGATTTTTGATATCGTGTTTATCGCCAGTCTGGGACACTATGCGCCATAGCAAGATTTCACTGAACAGTGATCGACCAAAGAGCGGGAGAACAGGAATGACTCAGGAGTTGTATATCGGCGTCATGTCAGGCACCAGCATGGACGGCGTAGACACGGCATTAGTGTCCATAGACGGCGACCGCATTCAATTGCTGGCCCATGATGATTATCCCATGCCTGATCCGCTCAAACAGCGTTTGCTCAGTGTCTGCATCGGGCAGCAGACCACCCTGGTTGAAATCGGCGAACTGGATCACCTGCTGGGCCATTTGTTTGCCGATGCCGTCAAAGCCCTGCTGAAAAAGTCCGGTTACCGGGCCGATCAGATCCGTGCTATCGGCAATCATGGCCAGACTGTGTACCACCAGCCCTTAGGCGATGCACCGTTCACGCTGCAACTTGGCGATGCCAATATCATCGCCGCGAAAACCGGTATTGATACTGTTGCGGATTTTCGCCGCAAAGACATGGCACTGGGCGGACAGGGTGCACCACTGGTTCCGGCTTTCCACAGGACTATTTTCCAGTCGTCAGATTCCAGCGTGGTGGTGCTGAACATAGGTGGGATTGCCAATATTTCCGTGATTCGCCCCAACGAAAATGTCCTTGGTTTCGACACTGGTCCGGGAAATATGCTGATGGATGCCTGGTGCGAACGGCACACAGGTCAGAAGTTTGACCGCAACGGCAACCTGGCCAGACAGGGCAAGGTGGACGAGGCTTTACTGAACCGCTTGCTCAGCGAGCCGTATTTTGCACAGCCTGCCCCCAAAAGTACCGGCCGGGAGCTGTTCAATCTGCCCTGGCTGGACGCCAACCTGGTCAGTAGCGATGTCAGTGCGCCAGATGTGCAACGCACCCTGTGTGAATTCACCGCAGTGACCATTGCCCGCGAGGTCGGGCGCTTTAAAACCGGCCCTGCTCCCCAGCTACTGGTGTGCGGCGGCGGTACGCGAAACCCTGTGCTGATGGAGCGCCTGACAGATTTGCTAAACGACTGGCATGTCGCACCAACCAGCGATTTTGGCGTCGACAGCGATTACATGGAAGCCATGGCCTTCGCCTGGCTGGCGCAGCGTCGCATTCATGGCCTGCCAAGCAATTTACCTGAAGTGACAGGCGCCAGCCGGCCGGCATCGCTGGGTGTGCTCTATTTCGCTTAATATGTTGTTTACTTTGAGTATTTTTAAAAGGGGACTGCGCGCTATAGCAGCCCCTTTGATTCAGCCAAAAAGAAAATACAGCAGATTCAGAACCGCCAGCGCAATAATCGGCCAAAGCGTCAGTTGCATACCCAATATCCGCCCTTTCAGGCTGTCGGCTAAGATGCCACGGCCATGAATCACCCGGCCTGCGGTGAAAATCAGCCCAATCACAGCAATCAGCCAGTTCGCACCGCCGTTATCTTCGAGCAGAAACAGCAAGATCAAGGTGATTGGGATGTAATTTACCGCATTAGATTGAGCAGAACAGGCCAGTTGCAGATCTTTTGCTTCGGTTCCCCCGTCGCCGTATCCAATCTGATGCCGCCTGCGTGCCTTAATCACCTGCATGGATAACCAGCACAGCCACAATGCCAGCACGGCTGCAAAAAAACTTGTTGTCATACCCTGAACGCTCCCGGTTAATTACCAAAACTTTCATAATCTTACACCATGATTTTCGTTTTGCACCCTCGCGAAACCTGCACATTCTTATTCTCGCGACACCCATTTTCTCCGGCGCTGATGAAGGTCAAGCTAGACAACACTAAGCTAACAGTCAGAAAGCAATAAAAAGTGATTCTGTGCTGATACAGAGTCGCGACACCTTATTTTTTAACCGCGGAGCGCGGTGCGATTAACTTGGGGGCTGAACATGATGAACAAATCATGGGAATGCGCGTGTGGGCTGATTGGTATCAGCCTGCTGGCTGGCTGTGGTGGTGATTCCAAACAGCCTGTCGCGCCGGTAAAAACCATACCTTCCTACACCATCACCGCCATTGACGGGTATCTGCAAAGTGCCCGGGCCTGGGTGGATGTGGGGCAGAATTTCCGCTTTGAATCCGGCGATCGCCAGGGGACAACCAACGCATCGGGTCAGGCATCAATTGCTCTGAACGGGCTGGAAAACCCATCGCAATACGCATCTTTCGTTCTGGCGATTGCCGGACAGACAGTGGATCTGGACAATCCGGGCACACCGGTCAGTCACAGCTTTTTAATGTCGGCCCCGATCGGCTATACCACTGTCACCCCGCTCACCAGTATTGTGCATCTTTATATGTATGAAGGGCTGGGCGAGTCGACGGCGATTTCTGCCACCGCCCAGTCGCTGGGTATCGGTGCCAGTCAGGTGATGGGCGATTACATTGCCAATGGCCTGGACGATATTGCGGTCAAAGCGCGGGCCATTGTTCAGCTGGGCATACTGCTCAAACAGGAAGTGAGCAGTGAAGAAGAGCTCGCCGTCCCGCTGGCTGAATTCCGCCGCTTGCGTGATGTATTGAAGCAGTTAGACAGCCATCACCACTTAGTGTTTGATGCCCATAACCGCGTCGTGCTCGACGGCAACAATCTCCCCATAGTGGTGGATGATGCAGCCTTAAAAACCGACAGTGACGGCGACGGTGTCATCGATGCCGCGGATCCTTTCCCGAACGATCCCAATGAAAGCGCCGATTTCGATTATGACGGTCTTGGCGATAACCTTGATCCTGATGACGATAATGACGGCCTGACCGATGTGCAGGAAGAGATGCTGAAAACGGATCCGTTCAATCCCGATACCGACGGTGATGGAGTGAACGACAGCGAAGATGCTTTCCCGACAGATAAAAACGAAACCGTCGATACCGACGGCGATGGTATCGGTGACAATGCCGATCCTGACAATGATAACGATGGCGTCAGCGATGAGTACGATGAAGATCCGCAGGATCCCACCAAGCTCAGTTGCCAGTTTGATGCCATTATTTCCAACTCGTTCGAGCTGGACGCCAGCAAAATGCACAACATCATTCTGCAATGTGGCGGCTACCTGCCGCTGGGCAGTAACGATGTTAAAGCACTGACCGCACTGCGCCGCAACCGTGTGATGGAAGCCGATACAAGCTATGGCAGCCAGTCAGAGTCTGGTTCCACTGAAGCCTATGAATTTGAAGACAATGGCACAGCCGTGCGTTATCTGAACGGCGTCGCAGCCGGAAACTACACCTGGAGTATTACCGGCAGCAACGAGAAAGACGGGTTCGCCTCCGGCATGATCAAGCTGTTCAACAGCAATGGCGATGCCGAAGTCTGGGCGATGCTCAACAAAACCAGCGAGCAGAACCTGTTTATCGTCTTCTCACAATACGCCAGCAACGGCGACAACATCATAGATACACAAGCCCTGTGGCAGATGCGCAGCCTGGATTACCGTCAGTTCGGCGATACTGTCCCTGCCAGCAGCGCGACCCTGTCGCCCTGTACGACAGGTGATTCCGTGATGAGCGGCGATAACGCACCCACAGTGGCAGCTACCAAAGCCCAGTTTGATACTGCCGTCGAGACGTGCAAACAAAGTACCTCAGGTGGTGAGCTCACCCCGACCGTTGATCATCTGGCCAGCCAGTCCTTCCTGTGGGGCAAACCGGGTGATGATCTGGGCAGCCGCTACACCTTCCTGACCAACAGTGGCGACAATCAGGGCTTCGGCTATCGCCTGACGGGCGAAAAAGCAGAGAGCTATCAATGGGAAATCGATAACAATCTGCTGGTCATTCAGGGCCGTGATATCCCCAATGCCACCAGTTGGACGCAAACCTTCTCTCTGCTGGCAGAAGCTGAGGCCAACGGTGAAACCGGCTGGAAAGTCTTTACGGTGAATGAGCAATGGGTCAAGGACAATACACCCGAGGGAATTACCGAGGAACAAGGTGCGATCGGCTCCGGTTCGCTGGTGCAAAGTGCCCTGCCCGGCCGTTTACTGACCCAGTGTGATAACTTCGACACCGGCTGGAATGACAGCACGCAAAGCCCGACCGACAGCGGCGCGACACCGGCCGACTATGATCAGGCCATCGCAAGCTGCGGCACCCCCTGGACAGCAACACCTCTGGCCTTTACCGGTAATCTGCTGAGTACCGCTTTGCTGACGCTGGATAACGGTCACAGCCTGGCGTTCAGCGGTGTGCCGGTAAGCAATGCAGACGGCCTGCTCTCCGGCAACGGTACTTATAACGTGCCGAATGCTGACCAGCCAGATCAGCCCCTGACAGAAGCATTCAGCTGGATAGTGAATGCCAAAGGACAACTGGTGATCCACTTTACCGACAGCGATAAAGTCATGACCTGGCAACTGCAGGATGGTGATGGCCTGAGCTTCTCAGCCCTGGGCTTTATGGAAAACCCGGACTGGCAGCTAAACCCGGATCATGGTGTCATTCAGCAAACCCGTTTTACTGTGTCCCGAATGATGTAAAGCGTGGCGGCAATAACAAAAACAGTCGGTAATAAGAGAAAACAGGTGGCGAAGTTTGCCACCTGTTAGTTTTTTCGGCTAACAATTAATATCAATACCCTGAGGAACTGTGAAACGAATCAGCACCAACCCGCATACAGCCTGGATTACAGACCTTAATGCATATTGGCACGACTATTGATTAGATAATCTCACTTTCCACAAACCGGATGTGATGATTCGATGAAACCGACGATGAAAAAAGTGATTCTTCCTGCTGCCCTGGCTGGTATTGCGCTGTATACCGGTATCATAAATTTCAGCTTTGCCGACGAGCAGACACGCACAGAATCTGTCCGTGCATTCAATAAGCTGTCTGTCGAAAAAGGCCTGGAGGTCAGCGTGCATTGCAGCGACAAAAATTACCTTGAAGCCACAGGTAAGGCTGCTGCCTTGGAAAAGCTGACGGTGACTGAACAGCAGGGCACCCTTCAGATCAGCAATCGCTCGGGTGACGATTGGGAGAACATTGAACCGCTGACTGTGCATATTTACACTTCGCAACCCCTTCAGCGCCTTGACGCCAGATTTGGCATTGATGCTACCGTGGACGGCTGCGCTATCGCCAGCGACAGTTTCGCAGCCACCGGAGAAATGGGCAGCAAACTGGTGCTGAGCGGCAGCACAGATACGCTGACACTGGCTCTGGCCATGGGTGCCACACTCGATCACGCCGCCCAGCCCCTGCATGTTAACCAGGCCACGGTTGAACTCGGTATTGGGGCCAGCGCCAGCCTGTGTCATGCCAAATCGGTTTCAGGCAGGCAGTCTGCCGGCACCCGGTTATCCGTATCACCAGACACCCAAACAAAAGTGAACGGCAGCTACGGCACAAGCATTGTATTTGATGCATGTTAACCGGGTATCAGAAACATTCAGGGTAGATCCTGAGAGACCTGCCCTGATTTTATTGAAAAAATAAACCGCGTATCTCGAAGTACTTTTTAGCTTGCAAATACCTGGAGGAACATTCTGTAGGCCATATATAAAATGACTAACGCCGAACACCGACAGAACCAATGCAGTTTGGGGCGCAAAGCTTCTCTGAAAAACCGAAGACTCACCACCGAGCAAATAAAACCATACCAACCAGCACTGACCAGAAAAGTAACCATAGCCACCAGAAAATAAAAATGGGGTTCATGGTTTTTCTGCACAGCAAAAGAAACGGCACTGCTGATGAACAAAAATGCTTTCGGATTCGATAACTGAACCATACACCCGGACAGGAACCCACAGCTCTGATCTCCCTGATCCGACACCGCGTGCGCCTGAACAGGCTGCGCCGTTGACAACTTAAATGCCAGGTACAACAGGTAACATCCGCCAAAAATGTGAATCACTTTCATGAGCGAGCTATTTTGTGACAATGCAGAAAATCCCAGTACGGAAAGCGATGCAAAAATGAGGTTGCCAGTTGCAATCCCTAAAACGCTCGCAAAGGCTTCTTTTCTTGAAAAAGTCAGCGCACTATGGGTGGTCACAAAGAACGCCGGACCCGGGCTCATCACACCAACCAACAGCAGCGTTGTAAAGGATACTAATAACGGTAACCACTCTGTCACACATGACTCCTTATATAACAGATATCCTGATGTTGTCGGGGAGTAAAACACACCCGCTCAAGTTGGTCTGTTTCGAACTTATTCCGATAACAAAAGGTTATTTTTTGTATGGACTGAGAAATATCAATAAAGCCACCAACGCCAAAGAATGTTTCTCCCAGCTTTGCAATATTGACTCGTCCCAATCGGTCAACTTCACCCAAACCAAGCACTGCGTGGTCAATTTCGCCATTCCAGATTTTCTGAAAGATCTCGTTTTGTGTGTATCTTTTTTTTCCACCACGACTCATTCCAAATCCATCACCGTCGTAGAGCACCCCGCCCGCAACACCTGATTCAATGAGTGCATCAAACTGACAGTCAGTATATTGATGAACCTGATTCACTGCCGGCACAGGTAATCCGATGCCAATAATTAGCCGTTCATGGGCCGTAATACGCTGCGCGAGCTGGCGACTAATTGAAGCTGAATCCAGACAGTGCCGATAAAGATTTTCATCATTCAGATGATATCTGCCCGGTAAATAACTCACTATATGGAAAGCATCAGGGGCAATAAAGACTTCATCAAACAAATCTCTCGAACAAACTTTCTCCGGGTCATTGACAATCCGATCCGGCACTTGAATCGCTATCTTTGTCTGATTCGATAAAGCGCATCGTATCACAGATTCTAAATCTAAATCGATAGGCTGCGTTTCAAGAACAATATCTCCACTTTGAGTGAAGCCGGCCCCCCGCATGATGACCAGATCGCTCTCAGGGAGTGTATACGTTAGAAAATTGCCTGTGTTGACCACAGGCATGAAGTTAAACGGTGCGCCGGAACTAATACAGCTTCCTTTTACAGATGGATCAATAAACGTCCCCATCCCAATGTTCGTTGAATATTGCCGATTGGGTTCACTCATTAACTTGGCAAGAACCCCCTGAGGCAAGTTATGAACCTCGCCTCTTTCAAGCGCTAAGCTACAATTAATTTGGCGCGTTGCACCAAAATACCCACCGATTACCCAGTCAACATTGTTTCCCTGAAGCAAAGTATTCAAGCCACCCTGCCAGCCAGCCCCCGGCAATGATGCGCCAATAAAACCATATTTCTCGGCGTAACGACCATTCCAGGCCGTGAAGTTGATCAGTTGAATCAAATATTCCGGAGAAATAACACTCCCGAACGATGCGATATCAATTGTCTTCACACCCTTCAGAAGATTCCTAAATCTATTTACATCCTGTATAAACACGGTTTTTTCCTTTTTCTGAGCGATATATTTCCCTGACAACGAGTTCAGCATCTCTTACTGTGAGTGATGTCGCTTCTGTAAAAAACCGACATCCGTTCACCATTGGCCCTAGAATATAAATATTTCGCTCGTCTTTCACTCGACAGTTGGCATCGACCTCAATTCCGGAAATAAAACTCTTTGGCAATTTGCTATTTGAGATGAACTCAGGGGATTCAAAGGAATTAAAGCCCATCAGTGCATATTTTCCTGCAGTCAAAATATCGAAAGGTTTCTTACACATCCGAAGTTGCCCCTGGTCTATCAGGTTCACTAACTTCGAGGCATTGACATGCGGAAACATCGCACGTGTATTAATAATATTCGCCCGATTTTCATGTAAACGCTTTTTACAGTCGATCGCAAGTTGCGCATACACATCAACATACTTAGACGTCGCATTATAAATCATCTCTTGCCAGAGTGGTGTGTGCTCAGAGACATATTGTAATTCTTCAGACAATGTCACCTGATTATTCAAAACAATCTCTCTTTCCTGCGTATTTTTGAGCGTTGATAAAAACCTGGAAAATATTTTATCAACGGTTAGGTTCCCAATATCAACACCATCAAACAGAGAAGGTCCACCTGATGTAAAATCACTTCTGATTCTGGGGAAACGACCGGTTAAAGAAAAACAATCAATGGTTAAGTCTGGCCGATACGCACTCACAAAGAGAATCATATCAATCGCACTCAACCCTGAACCGTATATTTCGATCTTTTCTCCTTTGGGTACAGCATTGATTTTATCAAACAGCACATCATTCAAGAGATCACCGCCAAACCCAATGGACACGACCGTCGCAGAAACCTGATGCTTTATCCCCTGACAAACAATATCACCATACTCATTGACTGCACTGGCTTCAGGGTAATACTCAAATGCAATCCCTCTTGATTCTAGTGTCGTGATCATTAGGTCTTTGACTTGCTTGAGATAGCGACCATAAATCGCTCTGGGAATAAAGTCTTTCTTCGTATAATCATAACCTGCATGAGATAACCACTCGTAGATATCGACCACATGATTAAACTGTTTCAGAGAGTCCAGCCGTGTATTTAAAATAAATTCTTCTGGAGACGCTTTGTAGGCATAACCTATCTGGTTGTGATCACCACTAAATACTTTCACTGTTGTGAAAATATCATGAGGTAATTCCAGTAAGTGCATCAGCACAGAGATACACCCAGCCCCACCGCCAATTATTCCTAAGTTCATTTGCTTGACCTCAAATTCCAGTTGACAGATATCGCTCAGTTTGGCTCGCAGCAATGGTTAAGATCTTTTTCCCTGCATTCTCTTTTCTGGCAGCCAGCTCTAGAGCGCAATGGATAGACGCGCCTGATGAAATACCCAGTAATAGTCCTTCCTCGCATATCACTTTTCGAGTCATCGTTATCGCATCATCACCCTCGATCACATAGACTTCATCAATAACTTCCCGATCGACCGTTTTCGCGATGATTCCCGGCCCGATCCCCAAAACACCATGATTCGAATTGACTTCTGAGAAAGATGTCCGACCACTAAGAACGGCTGCACCTTTCGGTTCAATGGCAATTACTTTTGTCTGGTGATTATGCTGCTTAAGGGTATTTCCGATGCCATTACAATGTCCGCCAGTCCCCACCCCGGCAATAAAAATGTCAGGCGTACCATCAAAGAAATCGATGATTTCCCTTGCCGTCTGAACATGTGCGAATGGGTTATTCTGATTATTTCCCTGATCAACCAGGAAATAATTTTCCTGGCTCGCGAGTTCAATGGCACGAGACACAGCGCCTTGATAGTTCAATTCAGCAGGCGTCAACTCAATTTGAGCACCCAGAAGCTCCAAAAGCTTTTTCCGCTCTTCGGTAACATATTCTGGCATGACAATAATCAGTGGCAGACCCATCGAAGCACATATCCCGGCCAAAGAGATACCCGTATTCCCCGTCGTCGCTTCAACAATCGTCGTATTGCGCTGAATTGAACCATCTGCAATCGCTGCATCAATCATCGATTTCGCCGCTCTATCTTTGATTGATCCCCAAGGATTCAGAAATTCCAATTTAATATAGATATCGGCATATAAATTTTTTGTTAAACTTTGAAGTTTAATGATAGGCGTATTACCAACTAGATGTGAGATATTCATTTCATTTCCTTATTTAGACAAAGACACCCTAAATTTATTGATAATCACGTCAAAACAATCACATGCAACATTTAATTATAATATAATCAACCAGATGTAAAATGGCCGTATTGAATTAGCGAAGAGGCATTTAACCCGACTGAAATAACACAAGATCTCAGTAAATGATCAATCTTGAAAATTGAAATAATAAAAAACAATAAGACAGAACAAAGCTTTTTATAGATTCATAATCATGAAAAACTTTATCCATCAACCTTTGAAACAAAAAAGACAAAATTCATACTGATGATATGAAACAAGATTCTAATAGATATTATTTTTCACATCAACATTAAAAACAACATTTCTATTTATTATCAAAACAGTCAAATAAGATAAAAGATATACCCTGCAAAAATAGAGTACCAGAATATGACTTAATTCATATCCCTGAGATGTCACTCATATAGTGCTTGAACAATATGAAAAAAAAATTGACAGCATTCATAAAATAAAAACTCAATAATAGTAATTGATAAACTTGATATCTCTATGTTGAGTCGTTAATCAAAAGGGGCGTCCTAGTCTTCACTTTAGCTAAGAAAATACACCCAGCCCGTCATTGCCGCGCAGGCGGCAATCCAGATAACGAGTGCGATATCTGAAGTATTGCTGGTTTGTCGCGCTTGAGTTCGGGGCTCCTCTCAACATCTTTGTGCGCGCGCCAGTGACTTTATGCTGGCATTAGAGTTACCAGAAATGCCTTGGGGTTCATTGCTATTGGACGGGCAGATTGCAGGCGCTTCCGGCGCCGACAACCTGAAATACATCCATGTATTTTTTCCCTTGGGGAGTGGATTTATTGAGGTCAGGTTATTACAGTACAGGCTCTGTAAGCTGATCCTATTTATTCAGCTCACTTCTTGCTGCGGAAAGTTCTGCCTCTGCTTCTTGCAGCTTATTCATTCTTTTCTCAATTTTATTGGCTCTGCCAGATTCCTGGGCGTCTTTCAGTTCAAGCGTGCGCTCAGCAACTTCCTGTTCTTTTTCATTAACTTTTGCAAGTCTTTCGCGCATTAATCCTTCATCCGTACAATGATCCTGTACTTCTTTTAGCGCTTTTTCCAGACCGGCGACACGATGAGTATTGTCATTACTTTTCGCATATTCGATTTGCTGCTGTATCTCATAAGCTTTGGCGTCGCACCCTTTGAGAGGTTCCTGAGCCAGGCTGGGAAAAGTGGCAATTGTAGCCAAAAAACTGAAACCGATGATCTTCTTTAACATAAATGTCCTCCTATAGAATTTATGCATTATCCATATAAAAGATAGGGATTAAAAGCAATTATTCTGGAGTGTTGGATAATATGTTTGTGCATGAAAGTATGTCGCGCCTGAGTTTGAGGCATCTCTCAGCCTTAAGAATCGTACTCGCTGTATGGATTCCCGCCTGTCGCGGGAATGACGGATTGAAAATGTATATCGGTGGCACAACCCAGGGAAAAAATTCAGGACGAATTTTTAGGTTGTCGGCGCCGGGAGCGCCTGCAACCGACCCGGACAGCGCCAGAGAACAACAAGGCATTTCTGGGTACTCTGTTTGCCCCAAAAGAGTACCTGGCGCGCATGAGAAAATGCTGAGTGAAGCACAGAACGCAAGCGCGACATACTCAGCCAGCCTTAAGAATCGTACTCGCTGTATGGATTCCCGCCTGTCGCGGGAATGACGAATTGAAAATGTATATCGGTGGCACAACCCGAGGGAAAAAATTCAGGACGAATTTTTAGGTTGTCGGCGCCGGGAGCGCCTGCAACCGACCCGGACGGCGCCAGAGAACAACAAGGCATTTCTGGGTACTCTTTTTGCCCCAAAAGAGTACCTGGCGCGCATGAGAAAATGCTGAGTGAAGCACAGAACGCAAGCGCGACATACTCAGCCAGCCTTAAGAATCGTACTCGCTGTATGGATTCCCGCCTGTCGCGGGAATGACGAATTGAAAATGTATATCGGTGGCACAACCCGAGGGAAAAAATTCAGGACGAATTTTTAGGTTGTCGGTGCCGGGAACGCCTGCAACCGACCCGGACGGCGCCAGAGAACAACAAGGCATTTCTGGGTACTCTTTTTGCCCCAAAAGAGTACCTGGCGCGCATAAGAAAGTGCGGAGTGATGCTCCGGATTAAAAGCGTGACATACCATCAAACCTGTTTACCCGCCTCACACAAGCCTGACTCACCCAATCTCAAACGAGGTCACACCAAATAACCGCTCCAGCGGTAATGCCGGTTGTTCCCCGGTGTACATACGCGCGGTACCAAACGACACCGTCATGTCGTATTTTTCCGCCAGTGCGATGGCGGCCTGATTGACTTCCGGAACATCAAGAAAAAGCGGTTGCGAGGGTTCTACCGCTGATTTCAGGGCGACGAATAGACGCTCGGCCAGCTCGGTATTCTCTGCGTACAGCGGGCCGATTTTATAGCCGTTGCGACACTGGCGGATCACGCCTATACCTGCCAGCATGCCATTTTCCAGAATGCCTAATGCATGGCAGTCTGGCTGGGTAATCCAATGTTGCAGAAACTCGGGTCTAGAAGCAGGAAAGAAAAGCTGATCGTAAGCAGCGACGGTTTCAAACGGCAGTGCTGTCAGTGCCACAATCGCGTGATCCTCGGGTGATTGTCCGCCGCTGAGCCCTTCATAACGCAGGTTGCTGTATGCCAGTTGAAAGCCGGATTTCTTATAATTGTCCTGCTGTTCCACCACCCCATCCAGGCCGATGTTGCAGTCTTCCAGGTGCGCCAGTGCCGCATTCCATATCTGCATGCCATAGCCCTGACCGCGGTATTCTGGTTTGACGATATAAAAGCCAATAAAACCGAAAGACGCATCGTAGCGAATCGCCGAAATGGTCGCTATCGGTTCATCATCCAATACACCGACCAGAAAACCGGTTTTGTCGGCGTAGTAGTAAGAGTCGGCATCATGCAGGCCGGGATTCCAGCCTTCCTGCGCAGCCCATTCGACAGCAATGCTGACTTCGTCCGGTTTCATGGTTCTGATTTCGTAGTGTTTGCTGTCCATGCGCATCCCTCTGGCAGATAGCTGATGTGATTAAAATATAGTTTGAAATCAGCGCTTACACTGTGACATAACCCGTTTGGCTCAGCCAGTCTGCGCTGTGGGAGTTATAGCACCATTCTCATAATATGCTGCGGGCCAGCGGCTCCACCGAGATAGAGCTCATGGGTATCGATAAACCCGCCCTGCTGATAACAATGTCTGGCTGCAGGGTTTTTACAGTTCACTGTCAGATAAATCTGATCAAAACCGGGATAAGCAGATAGCAGAAACGCTTTCAGGGCCAGAACCGCACGCTTGGCGTAACCTTTGCCCTGATGGTGATGATCGATAAAGAAAGCACGTAAACCGAGCGCCTCTGGATGGGCGAAGTCGTATCTGTGCCCGTACTGCGTATCGATCAGAAAAAAGCCGACAACCGTGTTGCCATCCAGAATCACGTGCGGGTGGAGCTTATCATCGATGTTAACCAGCAGCTCTTCCATTGTACCAACGAATTTCACCTGCTCTGTTGCTACCGACAACTCAGCCACCTGCGGTAAATGCGCAGGGGTCATCCCTTGGATATCAATCTCTTTCATGGCTCGCGACTCAATCAAAAACAATCCGTTATAGCTCTGATAGTAAGGCGTACGGCTCGCAAATTCCGAACATCAATTCCCGAGAGGTTGAGCCAGATCCCTTTTTTCAGTCTGCCAGGCATTATAGTGGAGTAAGGTCGAATGCAACGGAGTGACATTCTGCACCCCAACAAGTGACAGTGTCACTAGATAAAGTCACTCAATATCGTGGCATCGATCGTTTTCAGTATAAGTAGTCTTTTTACAAGGAGTGATTTATGGCTAAACGAGTCTCGAACAAGCGCATCAAAGAAATCCTGAAAGCAGCCACTGAGAAGAAAAATTAAGCGGCTAATCTTTTAGCGCGATAAAAACCACAACCCCGCCAGATGCGGGGTTGTGTCGTTATGGCCGAGTGAAAACGGGTTACGGCACACCATGACCTTTCGACGCCACCCACACACGGAACCATTGTTCGCGGCTCAGTTCAAATGCCAGCGCGGCGATAGCATCTTCAACCCGCTCAATTTTACCGGAACCGATAATCGGCAACGGCTTAGACGGCAAACGGCGTACCCAGGCGTAGATCACCTGATCAATGGAACTGGCGCCGATTTCCTGGCGGATCGCTTCCAGTTCGCTGCGAACACGGCTCACCTGCTCTGACTGCCCATTAAAGATCTCACCGCCGGCCATGCAGGACCATGCCATCGGCCTGGTGCGTTTCATCTGCAGTTGATCCAGCGTGCCGTCGTGGCAAACCTCGAAGTTGAGCGGATTGATTTCGACCTGATTGGTCACCAAAGGCGCATCCAGACGTGACTGCAGGAGATCAAACTGTGCAGGAGAAAAATTCGACACCCCAAAGTGGGCCACTTTGCCCTGCTGTTTCAGCGCCGCAAAAGCTTCTGCGACTTCGTCGGCATCCATCAGCACATCCGGGCGGTGAATTAACAGCACATCTAACTGTTCAACGCCCAGACGTTGCAGTGAATTGTTCACCGACTCAGTAATATGCGCTTTACCTGTGTTGTAATGGTTGATTCTCTGCTCGGGATACTGGCTGCCACACAGCTTGATATCGCATTTAGAGACGATCTGAATCTGCCCGCGCACGCTGGGATCCAGCGCCAACGCTTCACCAAACAATTGCTCACAAGTGTAACCGCCATAAATGTCGGCGTGGTCAACGGTAGTAATGCCCAATTCAATGTGCTGTTTCAGGAAGGTCAGACGTTCCTGCGGGGTCATGCCCCACTCCGCCAGACGCCAGTAGCCCTGAACCAATTCAGAAAGCTGCGGCCCTTTTGGCGTCAGTTCGACGTTTGCCACCATGGTCCATACTCCTTTATTCATTGCCCGAAATAATTCGCTGAACGTATCCTAGGCTGGATCGCCCCCTCGGGCAATGATATAACCCACAAGTTTCGAACCAGAGTACGAGTCTATGTCATTTGCTCAACGCTTGCGCAGCCTGATTGGCGAAGAAAGTATCAGTGGTTTTGCCCGACGGGTTGAGCTGAATGAAGCCTTGATCCGCAAATACCTCAACGGCAGCGAACCCAGCCTGCAAAAAGCCAATCAAATTGCGGTGAAAGCCAATTGCTCACTGGAGTGGTTAGCCACCGGCTGTGGTTACCTGTACCGGCAGGCAGAAGTGGTCGACAAAGAAGCGTTGGCGGCAGCCTGGGAGCATGTCACAGGGCAGCCTTTTGACGGTGTTCGCGCAGAAGAGTTAATCAAAGTGCTGGCGGGTTATCAGTTTCTGCGCAGCCACAAGAAGACAGACGGCTTTCTTGATGTTCAGGCCATGGCGACCTTTCTCTCTGTCGCCCGCCAGCGCGAACCTGTATAGCCGAAAAAAATGCCATCCGGCTGGATGGCATTCTCTGTTTCCGATAACAGGTTTCCTGTCACACGGTTTTATTTGCGCATCGCATTGAGCTTATTTTGCGCAATGCCCAGTACAGATTCCGGCGGGTAATTATCGTCCTGCCAGTCACCGGCATCTTTGCCGGTGAGCAAGCTGATCGCCTCACTGACATGGGAAATCGCCCAGATGTGGAAATCGCCTTTTTCAACAGCGGTGAGAATGTCTTTGCGTAACATCAGGTTATGGGCATTCGACTGCGGGATAATCACCCCCTGGTTGTTATGCCGCCCCTTGATGGTACAGACATCAAAGTAGCCTTCAATTTTTTCATTCACACCGCCAATCGGTTGCGCCTGACCAAACTGATTCATCGAGCCGGTAATCGCAATCGACTGGTTGATCGGGCAGCCGGAAAACGCAGAGATAATGGCACACAGCTCGGCCATCGAGGCACTGTCGCCATCCACGCCACCGTAAGATTGCTCAAACGTCAGATGTGTGGTCAGCGGAATGCGTGCGCTCTTGCCAAACAGCGACGACAGATAAGCGGTCAGTATCATCACGCCTTTTGAGTGAATACGCCCGCCCAGCTTCACGCTGCGCTCGATATCCATCACCTCGCCTTCCCCCCAAGAGGTGGTGGCCGTGATCCGGTTCGGTAAGCCGAAACGGTGATCCGAGGTCGATACCACGGACAGACCATTGATCTGACCGATAACATCACCCTGAGTATCAATCAGGGTTGTACCGTTCCTGAAGGTATGCAGCATCTGATCCTGCAGGCGGCTAACCCGTTTTTCCTGTCGCAGCAAGGCCTGTTCGACATGGGCGACACGGATCATATTGGCATTGGCGGCTCTGGCGGTGTAATTGGTCTCACGCAGCAGATTGGCGATATCCGCCGAATGCAGCGATAGTTTGTTCTGATCCTCGGCCTGACGGGAGCTGTACTCTATGATGCGGGCAATGGCTTTACGGTCGCAATGCAGCATGCCGTTATCGTGCACGATACTGGAAATAAAACGCGCATACTGCAGCTCAGACTCATCGGTGCGTTCCATTTCATCTTCAAAATCCGCGGTCACACGGAACAACTCACTGAAGTCAGGATCATAATGAACCAGTAACTGATAGGTCTGATAATCACCGAACAGGATGATTTTGACATCCAGCGGAATGGGTTCAGGCTCCAGCGAAATCGTCCCCGACAGCGTGACTTCCCGCTCCAGCGAACTCAGGTTCAGCTTGCGTGAGCGCAATGCCCGTTTCAGGCCGTCCCACACATAAGGCCGCTCAAGCACCTTCACCGCATCCATCAGCAACACGCCGCCATTGGCACGGTGCAGACTGCCGGAGCGAATCAGCGAGAAATCGGTAAACACAGTGCCTTTGTAGGTCGCGTTCTCTATGTAGCCAAAGATGGCGTGATAGTTAGGGCTCTCTTCCACCACAATCGGAAAGCGCTCAGTCTCCTGGCTGACCAGCACATTAACCTGATAACGACGCGGCATTTTCTTATCCAGCGCGGCATAAGACAGCGCGACCTGATCTTCACTTTCTTCTAAAAAGATATCGAGGTTTTCCAGAATGTCTTTCTGCATCGCCGTGAGATAGTCTTTTATCTCAGTATGACCGCGGTACTGCTTTTTAAGCGGTTTAACAAAATGCGAGACGACTTCCAGCGCCACTTCTTCATTGAGCTTCTGGATTTTATCGGAAAACTCTTCTTCCCAGTCAGTGAGCTGGCGCGCAATGCCGCGCAGTTTCACTTCCAGCGCCGTGATAATCGTTTCGAATTTTTCCTGCTCTTCTTCAGGCAGCGCGACAAAACTTTCTTCGGTGTGCGGCTCTTCACCATTCATCGCAATCAGCTGATAATCGCCCTGAGTCGTCAGGGTCAGACTCACCTTTTGCTCTTTCGCTTGTTCGGTTAAATTGCCCAGGGCGGTTTGCTGTTTCTCCGCCAACTGATTTTTCAGCTGTTCCGAGCGCGAATAATACATTTCGTTATCGAACGCCAGCGGCAAGGCTTTCACCAGGCGAAGCATCAGCTTTTCAATGTCTTTTTTGAACGGCATCCCCGTGCCGGGCTTTAGTTTCAGCAGTTTAGGGGTACGTGTTTCTTCAAAGTTGGCGACATAACACCAGTCATACAGTGGCGTGGCATCCCCGTTCGGATCATGGCGGTTCAGATAACGCAGTACCATAGTCCGTTTACCCAGCCCGTTCCGGCCGATGGCATATATGTTGTATCCTTTTTCTTTAATCGACATCGCGAACTCAACCGCCTGCTGAGCGCGTTCCTGCCCCACAATTTCGTTCAGGGGTGCTAAATGTTTGGTTGATGAAAACTCGGCATCCAGCCCGTTTAAGGTGCAGGTGCGGTACAGGGTATCTGCTTGTAATGATTTCATTGTCATACCCTTCCCCTTATCTCTCCACTGATAGTCATTTCAGTGTAGCCAGCAATTAGTTACTTTTTAGTGACTTAGCTTGGTTTTAAGGAGTTAATCGTTTGATTGGTGGTTTTTTGTGCGATGGGAGGGGTGTTGTTTGCTTTAAAGTTAGTGAATTTGCATGTCGCGCTTTGACTTTTGCGCCTGCCTCAGCATTTTCTTATGCGCGCCAGGTACTCTTTTGTGGCAAAAAGAGTACCCAGAAATGCCTTTGGGTTCTTTGGTGTAGTCCGGGCCGGTTGTAGGCGCTCCCAGCGCCGACAACCTAAAAATTCGTCCTGAATTTTTCCCTGGTTTGGGGGCAGAATTTAGGTTTGAAGCTCGTTATTGCCCCATTATCATTTAGCCATAAATTATGGGTTAGCTGCATATGGCTGTAATTGGCCTACTTTTTCTAATGATTATTTTCTAATCAGAATGGTTAACTATCACCCTTTGTAATTGGCCCGAATATCTCTATTCCAGACCGAGAAGCCCTTGGATAGTAACTAGCAATTTCACCCAGTTCTATGCTTTCCCTTTGCAACGTATAACGTATCCGCCCCACGAACCCACGGGGCATTTTAGTGTGAGAAGTTCCAAGGAAGTAGTGAGTCGACATCAGGCTCTGACTTGGCCAGCTCTTTCATACATTTGACCATGTAATCGTAGAGTATCAGTCCATTCACCTTTGCCGTTTCGATGATGCTATACAGCAGCGCACTTGCGTCTGCACTATTAGGATTATTGCGAAGTGCCAATTTTTTCGGCCAATGACCAACGATCAGATTGCGCGTTCCACTCGGTTGTTGTCAATTGATAAATGCCCATCGTCAACATAGCGTACCAGCTTAGGCCACTGATCTGATCCAATACTTTTGGACACCGCGTTAAGTGAGTAAAATGACTTATCGAGGTGAATATGACAATCAAGAA
>NZ_JAUOQQ010000024.1:0-74625 GCF_030547675.1 Photobacterium sp. 2_MG-2023 | reverse complement strand
ATAGTGTTGTTTGGCGATTACACGATAACTTATCCAACCGTTTTTCGTATCTGTTTCCCGCTAATCCGAGATGAACCAATTAAAAGGGATCGCCAGGTGAAAACCTTCACCGTCACATTAGTCCGCCACGGAAAAGTTAATGGTGCCTCCGCTTTGTACGGCTCAACCGATGTAGAGGTCAGCCCCGAGACCAATCAGGCTATCTGTAACTCGCTTGCCAACGCTGATATTCACTATAAAACCGTTATCAGCTCTCCTTTGCGCCGCTGCTTATCGCTGGCTGAATTACTGGCAGGTGAACACCTTCTGGTCTGCGAACCGGCATTAAAAGAAATGTACTTTGGTCAGTTAGACGGTACACCTTTTGAGGAAATAACCAGCGTGAGCGAAGAGTGGCAACGACTTGAGCAATTCTGGCACAACCCAGCCAGCTCAGGATTACCTGATGCCGAATCACTGGAAAACTTCAATAGGCGGGTGACGGCCTGTTGGACCAGGATAGTCAGCGAGCTGCAACACGATGTCCTGATAATTACGCACGGCGGCGTGATTCGTGCCATTGTTGCAGATGTACTTGGCCTCGACTGGAAGAATCCTAAATGGTATTCAAATTTAACGATTCGCAATGGCAGCATCACACAAATTCAAGTCACGATGGCAGATAACGAGCCCTATTTTTCCGTGAAACAAATTGGCTCGACACACTGATCAGTTTGGCCTGACTGTTGGCCAATTCAAGCCTGAAGCACAGTTACTTTCGATTTGAATTCGATCCGAACAAACCGGAAACCCCTTTGTGGTTTCCGGTTCTTTTCATCTAGCTACAGATAGTTACACCCCGGTATCAGCTTTTCTGACAGAGACCTGAACATCTTTCAGGCCAGCATCTTCAAGTTGATCCTGAATGCTTTTCTCCATTGAGGCCGTATTTGAATCACCCTGAGGAAGGGCAATCTCTTCAAAATACAGCTCGCCGGTGAACTGATCTTCTGCGTAAAACTGGCCTTTGACGCGTGCTTTCTTAGGCGCCAGTACTTTGCCCAGCCAATAACGGGTGTCATAAGAACCCGCCGTTTGCGCGATCCAGTTCCAGTCCCAGGTTTTATTCATGCCTGTAATATCACGGTGATCCCACTGGAATTCCAGACTCTTTTCATTGCCGGCGAAGCGGCCGATAGCAAAGTTACTTGTAAAGTCTGGTCTGTCTTTCGGATGCCACAGCAATCCGTTCCCACCCCAGCGCATGAAACCATCAAAACCCAGTTCATACGATACATCCGCGTCAAAGACGTAAGGATAAGAGATATCAGCCCGGTACACATTCAACAGCACTTTCAGTGCACTATTTGCAGGTACTACCGGTCTTGCCTGAATTGTCACTCTGTTACTTTCTTCACCGCCACTGGTGCTTCCCCATGCCTGAGTGGCACCAAAAGTCACGGATATTGATTTTTCAACACCACCTGTGACTTTAGGACTTTTAAAAGTACTGGATACCTCAATACTTTCACTGAAGCTGTAATCATTACTTTGTGACCAACTGGTTGACGTGTTGTAACTGATATCAATGACGTATTGCTGCTGAATGCTGGTTTTATTAACCGCCGTCGAAGAGATCGTATTCACCAGCTGACTATTTGAATTCACGATAGAACCGTCAATTTTAAATGAAGCCGGATCCATGGTGTAAGCAAAGTTTTTCACCTTTATGGTTGTCATATCCTGGCAACGGTATCCGTCACACGGACCGTCATTACCCCGAATATTCCAGGCACTTTCGTTACTGTCCCACCAGACTTTCATGTCATCGCCAACCTGGTTTCCTTTCGGACCACCCACCCAGGCATAGCCCATGTGGTG
Source organism: Photobacterium sp. 2_MG-2023 (assembly GCF_030547675.1). Lineage (NCBI taxonomy): Bacteria > Pseudomonadati > Pseudomonadota > Gammaproteobacteria > Vibrionales > Vibrionaceae > Photobacterium > Photobacterium sp. 2_MG-2023. The sequence goes on along the minus strand of NZ_JAUOQQ010000024.1, from coordinate 72,765 downwards.
AGCCAGGTACGCGGCAGGTTTTACAAAATCGTCTTGATCACTGAGCAATGTCCATTCAACACGCTCTTTAGATCCTTCATCAATGGAAATAGCAGGGAAAGATAAAATGTTTGTGTCTGCATTCAGAGGATAACAAGCAGTATGGCTGGCGGTTCCCTGTTTAATTTCACCCATGTAACCGGGCCCCATAATGACCCAGCCATCGGCTAAACTAACATAAGACCACTTTCCGATTTTGTTCATTATCGAATCTCGAAAGCGCAATGCTTCAGAACGCGTAACTGGCCGGAAATCAGCGTTACACGTTTCAGGGCCGAGATTGTAATGAATTTCGACTTCCTCTGGATAAAAAGCACTGGTTTCCAGTGCGGACACGGACGCTATATGACCAAAAGGTAATATAATTAACAAAGGCGTTATTTGTTTTTTCATTGAAACCTTCTTATAGAAATGTTGGCTTGCATAAATGCAAAAACATATGTGACTAATAAAAACATCTCTCTCATATGCAACGCCGTTATATCAATGCATTTAATAAAAAGTCAATGAATTATTTTCACACTCCCTTTATTTACCCAATTAAATATCCCAGATAAAAAAAGACAAATAACATATCATTAAATCGCTATATTATAAGATATAAAGCCTTATCATAATATAATAATTATTATACAAAACAACAAGATGAAAACAAACCATAAAATGTAATCGATAACAATAAGTCAAAATACGCTTTCATCGGCAGGCTGTTATTGATAATAAAGACTTTAACTTTACCTTTTTGTTAAAGCGACGCATCACTTTATATTGATTAAGCAACATAGATAATAATGTAATAAAATTATCTATAACGTTTGGCTGAGCAGTTTCAATGCTCAACTATAGAATATTTACTCTAATTAAAAATACAAAATACTGTTCACAGTGTTTTTGTTGCTTTAACTTATAATCTCTTTTTTGATGGATTAACTTCAATGGTCTCCTTGTTTCTTAAGTGTCTGCTGGGTGCGCTAGCTGTACTGCTGATTGCGATACTTTCCAAAAGTAAAAGTTTTTTCATTGCAGGTTTAGTGCCCTTATTTCCAACTTTTTCCTTAATTGCCCACTATATTATTGGCACAGAGCGAACCATGTCGGATTTGAGAGTGACCGCTCTGTTTAGTCTGTATTCATTAGTTCCCTATGCCGCTTATCTGGTGGCCGTATACTACTTCAGTTATCGGTTTAGCTTATTCTGGACACTGGGTCTGGCAACTCTGGTATGGGTCGGTTTCGCGGCTGGCCTGCTGCTCGGCTGGAACCGCTTGTATACCGGCATCGCCTGACAGCGAATGGCTTATCACTATTCAACATACTGTTCATGTGGTTAAATTACGAGCAGCATCAAAGACAAACCCTCAATCTGGGCTAACCATTATCAAGGAAGAAGCATGAAACTAGCGCAACTGAACATCGCCCTTGCCAAATACCCAATGGATGCACCTGAAATTAAAGATTTTGCCGATAATCTGGATCCTGTGAATGCCATTGCTGAAAGCAGTGAAGGCTTCATATGGCGGCTTCAGGATGAATCCGGCGATGCAACCAGTATTCAGGCATTCGACGACCCCAATATGCTTATCAACATGTCTGTCTGGGAATCGGTAGATACGCTTAAAAACTTTATGTTTCGAACCCATCACCGCGACTTCATGCGCCGTAAGGCTGAATGGTTTCATCGTTCAGCGGAAGATACTTATGTGCTGTGGTGGGTAGAAGATGATCATATCCCGACCATTGCGGAAGCCAAAGAACGTCTTGATTACCTGAGAAATAAAGGTGACAGCCCATTTGCTTTCACGTTTAAGAGCAATTTTACACCCGACGATGCGCTGGCGTATGAGCTTGAAGCCTGATGACGTTCAGGACACATCTCAGGCCACATCATAGATATCTGCTATCTTTTTTGCATGTGTTCCCACCGTTTTGATATCCATGCAAAGAAAGGATTCAACATGACGCGAAAACAGCCGCAACACCTCGCCAGCAGCTCTATCCGGCTGAAAAACGATGCAAGTATTGAGCTTCTTGAGATGAATGATGCTTTCTGGCCGCGGTTAATGGCCGGTGAGCTTGGTGATTTTCATCATGAATATCTGGTCAGCTTGCACGATTTTAGCTCTGACTGGTCTGGCAGCGAAGCACATCCCCAAGGCGATGAAATTGTCATACTGCTAGCTGGATCGGCAACATTTCAATTGGAAATGCCGGAAGGGATACACGAGGTCAGGTTGGAGTCCCCAGGATCATACGTGTTTGTACCTAAAGGCGTATGGCACACTGCAAAAATAAAGCACTCGGCACGTATGCTGTTTATCACCGCCGGTGAGGATACCCAGCACAGACAGCATGACAGCATGACAGCATGACAGCATGACAGCATGACAGCATGACAGCATGACAGCATGACAGCTAAAATCTCGCGAATAAATCAGGGCACTCAATGAGTGCCCTGATTATCTTAGTAACAGTCTCGCGTGTCGCTTAAGGTGTCACTATGTTGAACCAGAAATCGAAATTATCGAGATAAGATAACAACTCAGTCAGCTTCTCTTGATCTCCGGTGATCTTTATATCACCTTTTTCAAGGGCATCTTCCAGTGTCACTTGTTTGAGCATTAAGGCATCAAGCGTAGTGCGAGCCAATGAAACAGATGCATTCGCCTCTTTGTCTTCGGCGCCCAACGTATGATTCAATACGCCATTTTCCATCTCAAGCAGATACTTTTCTTTCTGGTCGGTGAAATCAAAGTTCAGAACGATTTTCTTACCATCTGCTTTTTCACTGTCCAGGCGCATTGCCAGATAATCAAAGAACAGCTCTAAGCTCATCGCTTTCACTGTATCCGGGCTGGCCGTATCAGGAACAGGTAACTTGTTCACCCCTTCTCGCAGTTCTTTTGCCCCCGTCAGGTAAAAGTTACGCCAGGGGCCACTTTCCGCCTGATAACCCAATTGTTCAAGTGCATCGGCCTGCATGTTTTTCGCTGCCTGATTGGAAGGGTCAGCAAAAACCGCGTGATTCACCACTTCAGCCACCCAACGGTATTCCCCTTTGTCGTAATACTCTTTTGCTTTCTTAAGTAGCGCATCCGTACCGCCCATCATATCTACATAGCGTTTTGCCGCATCAACAGGCGGTAAGGTGTGCAATGTCGCAGGGTTACCAATAAACCAGCCAAGATACAGCACATACGTTGCCTTAACATTGTGATTGATAGAGCCATAGTAGCCACGGTTTGAGAAATACGTATTCAATGCGTCTGGTAACTTAAAGTCTTCGGCAATTTCAACCATGGTTTTACCCTGGTTCGCCATACGCAAAGTTTCGTCATTAATGAAGCGATACAAATCGCGCTGCGATTTAAGGTGTTTAACAATTTCACCTTTCCCCCACACTGGCCAGTGGTGCATGGCAAACATGACGTCAGCATCATCGCCCCACATATGAATGGCTTCATTCAAATACTTAGACCAGGCCAATGGATCACGGATTTTCGCGCCGCGCAGAGAATAGGTATTGTGTAAAGTGTGAGTCGAATCTTCGGCAGTGTTAATTGCTTTTTTCTCTTTAATATAGAAAAGCATTTCCGATGGTGCTTCAGACCCAGGTGCATACATAAACTCGTAGGTAAGTCCGTCAATGACCTTTGTTTCACCCGTTTTGGTAATGATATCAGTTGGTGGGATCAGGGTGACTGTACCTGCAGACGTGGTTGTCCCCAAGCCGGCTCCAACTTGCCCCGTCGCACTTGGCGGCAGCAGGTTACCATACATATAAGATGCACGACGGCTCATTGCTGTACCGGCCATTACGTTCTCAGCAACCGCGGCTTCCATAAAGCCGACTGGCGCATAAATTTTCACTTTACCGGATTTCACATCAGCTTCATCAACAACACCTCGCACACCGCCATAGTGATCAACATGGCTGTGTGTATAAATGACGGCGACAACCGGCTTTTTCGGACGGTGCTGGAAATAAAGATCTAAAGCAACTTTGGCTGTTTCTGTAGAAATAAGCGGATCAAAAATCGTGATCCCCTCTTTACCTTCCACAATTGTCATGTTCGACAAATCCTGATTACGGACCTGATATATGCCATCAGTTACCTGAAACAGACCTGAAATGTTAATAAGCTGAGACTGACGCCATAAGCTTGGGTTAACCGTATCGGGTGCAGCTTGGTCTTCTTTAATGAAACCATACTTCGCAGGATCCCACACCAGGTTCCCTTGCTCGCCTTTTATCTGTTCCTGTGGCAAGGGAGCGATAAAGCCTTTGTGCGCCAGTTCGAACCCGGTTTTATCATCAAAAGGCAACTCTTTCATCAGTGCCTGATTAGCCGATTTGGTTGCATCCGTAGCCGGTTTGGCTTCATCAGCCGCCATTGAAACCGGCGCCAGCAATACACCTGAAATGAACAAGGAAACGACTGACAAAGACTTGCTTTTTGTGCGAATCCTGCCGGAAGAAGACGTTGCATCAGAGCAACTTTCCTGTCTAAAAGAATTAAAACTTCTCATAACGTGTAGCACTCCATGGTTTTTGATCTTCATGTTGTTGTCATACTCGGTGATGAACGTTAAACAAAACAACCTCAGCCTGGGAACACAAATAACCTGCACAAAACGCCATTTCCAGACGATGAATTTTAAGAAACTCAGCCAATTATGACCATAGATTTATATCATTAAGTTGAGTATCAGTGTAGTCGCAACAATCGCTTACATTTCATTGCAAGAAAACGAAAATCGAATCACAAAAAATTCAGTAAATCATAAGGAAACCGAATGCTCCCCCATAAAATCAGCTTGTTAACCAGTGATAGTTCGGCATTAATTAAGAAATTGCATGTTGAATCCTAAGAAAACCTGCCAGTCTGGATAACCAGGGCCGTCATCAGCAACTGAAAATTGCGGTTCGACAAAAAGGTTATACACAGTCTTGCCTTTTTTGATGACCTGACCAGCACCTATGCCTAATGGCACGCTATAACTGTCGTTTTCAAAGTTATAAACCCAGATTGGCGCTGCTCTCAAGTAGGTGCCTCCTCCCAATTGATAAAATGCAAAAGGCTGGAAAGCAGCAACATTGACATCCTGACGAGCATCTTCTCCGGCAAAACTTTCCTGCCAGGTAAGTAAATAGCCGTACTGGAACACGGGTGAACTGGCGTTAAACAGCACATTCGCCAAACCGGCAGACCATTTTTCGCTGCCGAGTTCGTCTTCGGTCGCTGTCGGTGCAGTAAGCTGAGGACCAACACCGAAACTCACAGCCGGATTTCCGGTATCAATCAGGTAAGCGGCAAAAATGTTGAAGTCACCAATACCGGTTTCATGACCACCGGTAGGCGATGTGGGGTAGGTGTTCACTGGCAAAGATGCACGCATGATCCAGTTTGTTTCACCGACTGAAACAGGTTTCGCAAATCGTACCCAAAACTGATTAGCGTATTCGTCAGACTCAGTGACCTCTCCAATGTAGTAATTTTGAAAGTTAAGAGCTGTCATGTTTGCCAGAGGGTTATTCGCTTGAGCGGCAGAGTTATCTGCGGCAAGCCCTCCAGCGGCGTGCAGTATACCGCCCAATGCTACCCAACATTTTAACCACTTGAATTTCATACCATTTCCTTTTGGCTGATTGCTAATAAAAGACAAATGATGTCTGACAAACTCCGGGACACCAATGCACTGACATACCGTCTGTCACTATGGCTGCTTTTTCTTACAGCGGTGAGAACAAAAGTAAACAGATAAGAATAAAATTAGCATAGAGATTAAATTCTGCATCTTCCTGTTACCGCACAGGATTTACCTGCGCTTCCAACAATTGTCTGTTATAGGGTTGACGCTTTATCAGCAGATATGCATATTGTTTTGTTTGTTGCGAAACAGAAGAACAGCGTAAACATTGCTGATAGATATTGAGAGAAAAAGGAAACGTATCAATGGGCTTGCCGAACGAAGATCAAAAACGCTTTATCGCAGTATTAAGCAAAAAAATGGATGCAGGCCGAACACTGAATGTGCTGGGACACCTGAGTGCCGGGCTGTCTCATCTGGTCGATCAGCAAGGAGCTGAATACATTGATTATCATGATGCTGATGGCAACTGCCATCCGAGTCTGTCTCACTTTCCGTTTATTGTTCTGAAAGCAGATAACTCGAACAAAATCCGCAAAGTCAGAGAGGAAGCCATCAGGCATCAAATTCCTTTTACCGATTTCACACACACCATGACTGAAGGTGGCTCCATTGCCCAGCAAGCGTGGACCAAAGAAACCCCGGAAAGTGAATTAGAGTACCTGGGAATCTGTCTGTTCGGCGACACTGAAACTCTGAAATCATTTACCGGTAAATTCAGTTTGTACCGCTGAACCTGGAGCAGGAAAGATGCAATCGTACGTGTTTCTTTTACCCATTTTGGCCTTGCTGACACTGGGCGCAATGACGCCCGGTCCCTCTTTTCTGTTAGTTGCTCAAACGGCTATGTCTCATTCCAGAACACAGGCATTTTCTGTTGCACTGGGAATGGGAACTGGCGCCCTTATCTTTGCCTTACTCGCATCATTTGGCTTAGTGACATTATTCGAAACGGTACCTGAGTTGTACCTGACCTTTAAACTACTTGGTGGCTTATATCTGTGCGTGTTGGCATGTCGAATCTGGAAACAAGGGGAGCAACCACGTGTTCAGGCAGTAGCGGCAGGTAAAACGCAAAGTGTGCATTCATCCTTTTTCTATGGTTTAACAACCCAGCTCAGTAACCCCAAAACAGCCATGGTTTTCAGCAGTGTTTTTGCCGCTTTGCTGCCCGCAGAGGTACCTTCCCTCACTCCGATATTGTTAAGCCTGGGTGTTTTCCTGACAAATTTTGGCTGGTATGCCATAGTCGCTGTGCTGCTTTCAACAGAACGCGCGCAAAACTTGTATCTAAAGGCCAAAAAAGGATTTTGCCGTGTTGCTGGCACTCTGCTGGGTTTATTCGGCGCTAAGTTGCTGATGTCAACGTCAGCCGATCTATAACGGCATCATCAAGATGCCGTTATGTTTTAATCAGCCTTTTGAGTGACGTTAAGGCGTGGTCAGTGAAAGCTGTACATTATCAATATGAACATCTGCCATGCTGCCTGCTTTTTTCACTGCGCGCAGTGTCAGTTTCACCTCCCGGGTCGCCACTGGTAACAACAGGGTTGAGGCATTATTCAGCCACGCTTGTTTCTTACTCTCGGTTTTAACCACAGTTGGCTGACCAATGGCGTTTCCGTTATTGTCTATAGGTTGTAGCGTCACTACGGCATGATCGCCGTCGCCCCAGCCATTACTGCTAAAACTGAACCGAACAAATGCGGAAGACTGATCAATCACACTACTGAACGCACTGACATCCAAAGTCTGGCTTAGATCATCATAGGCAGCGTTACCAGCAGCGGAATCATTCGGACGGGCGCTGAAGTAATAATCCCCTTCTGCGGCCGTGATGTTGTCGATCTCTTGCAACACTCGCCAGTAGCCCTGCCCGACTGTCCAGCCTGAAAGATCCTGCGCTTCCGCGCCGCCATTCTGAACAGGTAACGCGGTTGTCGTCCCGGCATCAATGGCTAATGTCGCCGTGTCACTCCAATCAGACCAGCCCAGATTGTCATTACGCACTCTGGCACGCCAGTACCAGGTATCTCCCGGAAATAATGTCAGTACCGGTGCTGAGCTGCCGTTGAACGGGTCACGGTACGAATCATGGGAATGCTCTGATGATCGTTTCTGCCATTTGTAGGTTTCATCATTGCCCATTTTGAGCTGGCCTGAAAAGTCAGCAAGATTGATTGTAGTCAGATCAACCCCCGCCTGCGTATCTGTCGGCATCCCCTGAATACTGCCATCTTGCATCGGCCAGATGTTGTGGGCCCGGGTTTGATTCCCCCAGATATCAAAAACCTCTGAATCAAACTGACTGGCTTTGCTCAGTTGCCATTGCACTTCATAAATGGCGCCAGGATCAGGATGGCTGATAGCCAGATTCAGCTGATTAAAAGCGTGATTACCGTTACCGGCCAGAACTTGTGGCGCCTCTGGAACAACCGGACTGGCTTTCATAGTCAGGGTATCGGACACAGTAAAGGTATCATCCAGGCTGGCAAAACCGCCCCCTTTCGAGGCCACAGTGGCAGTGTAGCGGGTCAGCTGCATGGAAGGTGAACTCTGCTGATTGAACGTCAGCAGATTAAAGCCGAACTCACTCTGACTAATGGCAAAGGTATCGTAATCGCGGGTATCTGTCTGATAGTAGTTATCATCGTTAATTTTTTCACGATAGCCTGCTGCCGTTGCGGCATTGAGCCAAAGGTGCCTGGTATCCATGGATTGTCCGCGGGAATACGCGTGGGTATGCCCAAATAAATGGCCTGTTATCTTGCCGCTTGATCGGGAAAAATCTTCCATCTCAGCCACCATCTCGCAACTGCCGATACTTTCGCCCGATAGCCAGAGTTCAGACAGACACGGATGATGGAACATGCTCAGGACATAATCGACGTTACTGTCCGATTGGGTGTTGATCAACAACTCGCGCAGCCACTGACGCTGTATCCCCAGAATCTCCGCGTTAAATTTACCGTGGTTCTTGGAAATCGGATAACTGTTAAGCCCGACCAAGCGTAAGTTGCCGTAATCCAGTGCATACCATTGCTCCTCATAACCCGCCGAACCATTTTCAGGCTGCTGGAAGAAATGACGGTAATTGGTCAGCTCAGCATTGCCGTAAAAATCATGATTACCGGGAACGGCCACCAGCGGAACATAAGGGGTAATGGCTTTCATCTGGTCAAAAAAATCACGACGCCACTGCAACATGCTGTCGCCACTGTTGACTATGTCGCCGGAAATCGTAATCGCCGCGATCTCTGACGCACATTGCTCCGGCTGACTGTGACATACCGTTGGAATAATGCCTTTGGTAATGAGATCGTTCAGCGCCCCCAGGGTGCTGTTATTTTGAGTATCACTGATGGCTACCACATTAAAAGGGGCAGGTGTCATCCCGGCTGCCGGATAGGTTTTGAACACATAGCGTTCAGAAACAGCCGACACGCCAGACGGACTGCCATCGCCGCTGACCACGTAATACTCATAGCGCGTGTCTGTACTTAATCCGGTGATCGCTGCGCTGTATAAATACGTGTTGTCCACGGCAACAGGCTCAACAACAGTAAATTCATCTTGCGTTTCTGCCGGCCTGACCCAAACCGTCGGAGACGTGTCATTAGTTTCAAACAACACAGCCATGCTATTGGCTGTAGGTTGCTGCAGATACGGATGAATAGTAAACGTAACCTGCGTTAATGCAGTCGGAGGCGGAATAACCAGCTCCTTTCCAATCTGGCCTACACCAGTATTGCCTTTTTTATCATCCTGATCCGTTTCCGAGTGCTCATTACACCCCGCTAACAGAGTACTTGTCAGCAAGATAGCCGTGACACTGGCCAGATGCCTGTTTTTGATCGACATGTTTAATCCTTTTTTATCTCTATTCCATGGCGTTAACTGGACTAGTCCAATATTCAGCTGATGATGCTAATTGGTCTGTGTGACAGAGAATCTAAATATGGATGACACTTATCTATCAGTTTATTGACAATGAAATATTGATCTTAGCCTTTGTACTGTCGCTAGCTTAACTGTTCGGATCTTTCTGTTGCCGGGCTCACATTGAGCATGGTGTCTCAGCTCAGGAAGCGACAAACTGGCTTGCTTTACCGTTTTGGCATGATATGTTCTGAACTTCGACTCAATGCAGCTAAACAAATGACAAAATATCAATCACTTGCTAATGATCTAATGCAACAGATCCGCCAGCAGATCTGGCGCTCCGGTGAAAAAATCCCGTCTGTGCGAGCGAGCAGCCAGCAAACTGGCTACAGCACGGCGACTGTGTTGCAGGCATATCAATTGCTGGAAAGTGAAGGATGGCTGGTGGCTAAACCGCAGTCCGGGTATTTTGTCGCTCCCAACATCCAAGCACTACAGGCTTCGCGGCCGGAATCCCCTCAGTCTCCGGTCAACATTAATGATTTACTTTTTGATGTCCTACAGCGAACCAAAGACAGCGATATCGTGCCTTTCAGCTCGGCGTTTCCCGACTCCAGCCTGTTTCCGCAGCAGGAGCTGGTCCGCAGTCTGTCCAGTGCCTCGCGCAAAATGGACAACAGAAGTGCATTAACGCACCTGCCGCCCGGCAACCATGACTTGCGCCGGATCATTGCGCAAAGGTACGTACAACAAGGGCTGCAGATTGGGCCGGATGACATAGTGATCACCTCCGGCGGCTTGGATGCACTGAATCTCAGCTTACAGTTTGCCACCCAGCCCGGTGATTATGTCGCGGTTGAATCGACCACTTTTTATGGGGCACTTCAGGCAATAGAGCGTTTGAAGTTGATACCGGTAGAAATAAAGGCCAGCGCTGACGGCGGCCTGGATTTGAAAGACTTCACTGAAAAGTTATCCGCTTATCCGATAAAAGCCTGCTGGCTGATGACCAATGTCCAGCACCCGCTTGGCTACACTCTCAGTCAAGAGCGCAAGCAGACACTGGTAGACATTCTGCGCCAGCATAAGGTGTTTCTGGTAGAAGACGATGTGTATGCAGAACTGTATTATTCAGCGGAAAAGCCAGTACCGGCCAAAGCTTTCGATCAGCAGGATCTGGTGTTGCTGTGTGGTTCATTCTCCAAATGTCTGTCACCAGGATTTCGCATTGGCTGGGTAGTGGCAGGAAAACACAGCGAAGCCATTCAGAAACAGCAATTTTTATCGACCATATCAAGCAGTGTGCCTGTGCAGCTCGGGATCAGCCATTACCTGCTTCATGGCGGGTATGACAACCATTTGCGCAAGCTGCGCAGTACATTGCAAGACAGAAAGAACGCAATGATACACGCAATACGGCGCTTTTTCCCGGACAATACAACTGTAACTGATCCCGCAGGGGGCTACTTCTTGTGGCTGACGTTTCCAGCTCCGTTCGATAGTCATGCATTTTATGAGCAAGCCCTGGAGAAGCGTATCGCAGTGGCACCCGGGACGTTATTTAACATCCGGCAAGACGATCTCAGGCATATCAGGCTCAACTATTCGTACGAGATGAATGAAGAAAACCTGGCTGCGATGGCCACACTTGGTCAGCTAGCAAAAGCGTGCCTAAGTGACTGAAGTGAACAACAAAGTAACTGTTCGGTAAAATACTGTATCAACTGTATCAACAGGAAAAACCGCGGCTGTGATGAAATAGTGACTCTTGCTTGTTAGAGGGTCACAACATGGAAAGAACCACTAAGGTTAAAGACGAAGTCAAATTCATATACATCGCCATTATCTGCGTCTTCCTGGTCGTGTTAGGCCATTTCATTTTGATGAAAAATGTCGCCTATTTTGCCTGGGCTGAAGCTACCGCAGCGGCTATCCCCTTTCTGCTCATCGGGCTGGGTGTGGCAGCTGTTCGCCGGGCAGTAAACATTGATAAGAAAAATACCCCGGCAGAATGAATAATACTGCGCTCCCCTGCATCGATTCAGGGGAGCGCAGTTTGTCAGCCAGTGCTAGTCATGAGCGGCTTCGATCTCATTCGATTTCAGGTATGACGGATGGGTCACCAGCTGCTGTGCATACGCGGCAATGTGCGGAAAATGCGCGAGTGCGCCACTGGTATGCAGGATTTCTACAATGAACGACATCATGATATCTGCCCCTGTCAGCGAATCTCCCACCAGATAACGCTTTCCTGCCAGTGACTGATCGACATAAGCCATGACCTTGGCAATTTCCCCTTCGGCATAACCGGCGAGAAAGTTAGTTTCACAGCCGTCTTTGTCGACGAACATCTTCAACAACAAAGGAAGAATGGCCGAGCTTTCCGCAAAATGCATCCATTGTAAGTAGGCAACATAATCTGCAGTACCGCGCTCAGGTGCCAGTTTACCCTCGCCATACTTATCAATCAGGTACTCAGTAATAGCCCCGGATTCAGTGACGATCAATCCATCATCCTCAATCACCGGAGATTTACCCAAAGGATGAACCGCTTTCAGCTCTGGTGGCGCAAGGAATGTTGCGCTGTCACGTTGGTAAGGGACGATCTGATAGTCCACACCCAGCTCTTCCAGCAACCAGATAATCCGCTTGGATCGTGATTTGTTCAGGTGATGCAGTGTGATCATAATGCTGTTGCCTCATTGATCTGATTGAACTTAATAGTCTGTTTATTAAACAATTTCTTTGCAAACATCTTCCAGACTAAACCATATCTGTGTCTGTCACCATCACCGCTTATAAACTTTCCAACGCTTTTAGCCGCTTCCGCTGGCCACAAAAAAGCCCGGACGGCGATTTGCACATCCGGGCTTTACTGGTTTTATTGCGACTAGTTAGTAGGAATCAGTCTGGTTTCTGCTGTAACTTTTCTGGGTTACGCAGCCAGTGGATAAGCGTCAGGCTGCACACCAGAATGATAATAGTGGCCGGTAATCCACCGAGGTTAGACAACTGCTTCACGCCATCCACACCCACTGTGCTGACCATTATCCAGGCCACCAGACCAATAATTACCCCCCAGAGTACTTTTATTGGCAGGGCTGCGCCTTCATCAGAGTCCGATTTAAAATCCTTGGTACACAAATCGCCAATGGCATCAGTGCTGGAATCGGCAGCCGTGACATAGGAAATAAATGCGATCATCACCAGAAAGAACGATGTCAGTCCACCCAATGGCAGTTCACCGAAAATATGGTATAGCAACTGTTCAATACCCCCTTCATTCAACACGGCGTATAAACTTCCGTCTGTGTGCAAGTCCATGTACACCGCCGTACCGGCAAAAACAGAAACCCATAACAGAATGAACAAACTCGGATAAACAACGTTGACCTGAATAAACTCGCGAACCGTATACCCACGGGCAATTTTCCCCAGGAACATGGCCGTGATCGGTGCCCAGGCGAACCACACCGCCCAGTAAAATACACTCCAGTACTGAGGCCATGGATCACTAGCCGCCTGGCCGGTAAACAAGCTCAGCCGGAAGAAATCTTGCAGGTAGGCGCCGACCCCTTCCACACCGATAGCCAGAATATAGACAGTCGGGCCGCAGAGAAAGACAAAGATAAACAGTGCAATCAGCATCCAAAAGTTGGTGGCCGATAAACGCGCTATCCCTTTGGTTAAACCGCTGGCAGCCGAGATCACAAAGGTAGCAACAATCAGGCTGATGAAAATACCCAGTGTCAGGGCATTACGTTCCATGGGAATAAACTGGCTCACCCCACCCAGCAAGGTCAGCGCCCCAGTTCCCAGCGATGACGCCATACCAACCACCAGCGAATACAGTGCCAGCGCATCAATGACATCGGCCATTTTCCCCGTGACATATTTGCCCAGAACAGGACGCATGGCGCTGGTGATCGAAAAAGGCATTTTCAGGTTGTAGAACGCCAGCGCAAAGATCAACGCAGGTACGGCATAAATCGCATATGGCGTTGGCCCCCAATGGAGAAACATCGCTGAAAATGCAAACAACGCGGCATCAGCACTGCCCGCTTCAATACCAAAACTCGCCGGCGGCGAATGCAGGTGATAGATAGGTTCTGCCGTTGTCCAGAACAGCACCCCGACCGCCAGCGTGGTACAGAGTACAATCATAAACCAGCGGGGTTTGCTGATTCTTGGTGTACTGTGCTCGCCACCAATTCGGATATTTCCCAGCTTAGAGAAATAGGTAAGCGCAATTAACACCAGCAGGTAAAAGCTGCCCAAACTGAACAACCAGGAGAAATTGGACAGAATCACTCCGTTCAGCGATTTGGTATAGCCAATGAAAGCGTCCAGATCAACCAGACTGAATACCAAAGCACCAACCAAAATCAGAAAGGTTGGAAAAAACACCAAAGGTCGTAACGATTTCAACATTGTATTTTCCCTAATTTATTGTTTTACATGTAGTTACGTTTAATCTTCTCGTCAAAGTCCTTTTCAAAGATCAACATACCTTCATGAAACGCTTCCCAGCGCGCTTTAATATAAAAATACTCATGATCACAGGTCATATGATAATGACTGTGAATCTTTGTCCACCAACCGTCCCGGCCCATTTCCACGGCCAGATCAATCTCGTTTTCAGCACTGAGCGGATCATCGGGATGAATCCGCATTTCCTGCCCTATCTTGAAATCTATCTCTGTATGACAAGAGTTGTAATACTGGCGGCCAAAATCTTCATAGGTTTCCAGCGTTACCAAACCGGTTTTGTAATCGCGGTGTGTAACGCGTTTGCTGTCGCTCGGGCGCAGTGTTTTCCCTGCAAACGTCACAGGCTGATCGTACGCTTTCAGCGGATTAGCCGTGCTGAATGAAGATTTACGGGGGATCTCGATCACACTGTCTTTGGGCAAGATAGTCAGGGTAGCGTTATCGGCAGAAGGCCAGATAAGTGGCCAGTATGCCGTCGAGATGGCAATACGCAGTTTGTGTCCTTTCGGTACTGTGTAGGCAATATGGTTAACCGGCACCTCGACTTCATAAATTTCACCCGGATTAAGCGCTTCAGGAAATTCATGGCTGTTGCGATGGGTCAGGTTCAGTACACCGTGACTTATTTTGGTCACTTGTCCGTCTGGATGCACATCGGAAACACGGACAATGACATTCGCCGACGGTGAGTCAGATACCAGTGCCAGCTTTGCCATAACCTGTCCGACGATAGCAAAATCGTCCTCCAGCACTTCGGAGTCAAACACCAGAGACCCGGCGTCATCAATGCGCTGATCCCCCGGGTGCTCCATGTCCAGACGAATGCCGACGCAGAATCGGCCACCGTCCAGCCCGACTGTCTCAGGTGAACACACAGCGTAAGACGTGACGTGCTCATTCAGAGATTCAGATAACCCGTGTTTACCCAGATAAAACGCGTGCGGGCGGATATCTGAAGATGGCCAGCCAGGCTCAGACATCCACTCTCCGGGGCGACACTCATAGTCCGTTTGCGGCCGTACGCTCTCCTGCAAATAATAATGCAGCGCAGGTTCATCCATCATGCCGTTGTCGTTGCCTTTTAACCAGTGATCCCACCAGCGGACAGACTCAGCCACATAGTCAACTTTTGGGTTCGGGTAGGCAATATTCGGGTATTTGTGTGCCCAGGGGCCAACCAGGCCCTTGCAAGGCACACTGAGGTTTTCCAGCAAGGTAAATACGGTATTACGATAGCCATCTGCCCAGCCGCTCATGGCATAAACGGGTACTTTAATATCATCGTAGTTTTCGCAGACCGAGCCGTGTTTCCAGTAATCCGAACGGGTTTGCTCAGTCAGCCAGGGTTTGGCCAGAAAAGGCATAGCCTGCAAACGATCCAACCAGACCGATTTCCACTTTTCCCCGATCAGCGCAGGATCCGGCGAGCGGGCCTGAGCGTATGCCCAGAAAAATGCTGCCCAGTCCATGTTGTCATTCAGCAGGCATCCTCCGCTGAAATGAATGTCGTCCCGATAACGATCATCCGTCGAACACTGCGTAATAATGGCTTTCAGCGCAGGTGGGTTCATCGCCGCGACCTGAAGCGCGTTGAACCCGCCCCAGGAGATACCAACCATGCCGACATTGCCGTCGCACCATGGTTGTTTTGTCAGCCAGTCAATGACATCGTGACCATCCTGTAGCTCTTGCTGAGAATACTCATCCGTCATGAAACCCTCAGATTCACCGCAACCACGCAGATCCACGCGAACACAAGCGTAGCCATATGCCGCCGTCTGGGCCATGGTGATTTCATCACGGATGATAGTACCGTCGTTTTTACGATATGGCAGGAATTCGAGAATAGCGGGAACCGGGACTGACTCTGCATTGACGGGTAACCACGCCCGGTAGGCCAGTTGAGTACCATCCGGCAGCGTCAGCATGTCATGATGGATTTCACGTATCATTTGCATAATGTCCTTGAGTCGATGACGTCGGACAACCCATATTAAAGACAGCCGTTTGTGAGTAAATCGCTATTTTGTTAACCTAATATGAACTAAAAGTTAAAGATAACCAGCCCTGATGCCTATTAACAACAAAGCCATACCGCCGATAAGTAACCTGATCTCTTTTGAAGCATCAGCCCGGTCAGGCAGTTTCACAAAAGCCGCCACTGAGCTCTGCGTTTCCACAACAGCCATCAGTAAGCAAATCAAACAGCTTGAAACGTTTTTGCAAACCAACCTGTTTATCCGGCGGAAAACCGGCCTGGAACTGACTGATAACGGAAAAAACTATCTGGCAACCGTCACCAGTGTGCTTGAGATCCTTGCGCGTGAAACGGTAAAACTGAATAACGGCAACCAGACAGCACCGCTGACAATTGAAATCGGGGCCTGCTTTTCACACTTCTGGTTAATTCCCCGGCTGGATGGTTTTCGCGAGCGCTACCCGGATATACCTCTCAATCTGATTATCAACAATGAAAGGCACATTGGCGATAACGATGATTACGACATCGCTTTCTTCTACTCCGCGATAGATACGCTCAACAAAAATAACCATTTGCTCTTTGCCGAACGCATGCTGCTGGTTTGTAGCCCAGCATTTCTCGCAAAGCGCCCGGAGTGCAAAGATATCCAAACCATTTGGCAACAACCCATTCTTATGCTGAAGGATGCCAAGTCCTTTTGGGAAGGCTGGCAAACCTGGGCAAATCGTTATGGTATCCCCTACCAGGAGCCGACTAATGTCATTCAGATGGAAGAGCAGGTCTCTATCATTCAGGGCGCGCTCAGCGATGCGGGTATTGCTCTGGCCTGGGACTGGCATGTCCGCACTTTAATAGAAGAAGGAAAACTGATCGCACTGACTGAACCAGTGGAGTGCGACAGTAATGCATTTTTTCTCAGTATTTCTGAAACAAGCCAGCACCCCAATGCCAGAACCTTCGTCAGTTGGGTTTTAGAACAGGAAATGCAGATAAGCGGATTCGATTGATCTGCATCAAGCCATCTTTTGCCATACCAGATACAGTGGAGCTCTCCATGTTTTTGGGAAATGCATGTGTACGTTTGCCCCTGACTTGCAGGGGCTTTTTTTCACCCAGGCCCTGCCCTGCTCACTCGCCTTTTCTGTCTCTTCTCTCCGGTACGGCAATGCACTGTGGTTCCAGCTATATTTATGTCAATACTGGCTGCCGCAAAAGCACCGGATGAATAATTTAGCTGTTGTTCTGAAAAGAATATCTTCCGCAGCCAGATGATTGAACACGCGCTTCAGGAGGAGTAAGCTTCTGACGCCTGAAAACACATCATTAAATAAGGACAGCTATGAGCAGTAAGCGTACCTACCCGATTGGCACTCCTGGCCAGAAATGGACCATGAAAGAGAAGGCAGAGTGGCTGGCCCGGCTCACCATCAAACGTTCCTATCTGGACGAAGTGGTCACTAAGATCGACGCACTGAAAGATCGCTTTGATGTCGCTCAGTATGGCGCTCTGTCGTATGACACAGAAAAGTACCCGCTGTTCGTCATCAAATCCCGTCACTGGAATACGCAAAAGCCGACCATTCTGATCACAGGTGGCGTACACGGCTATGAAACCAGCGGTGTTCATGGTGCGCTGCAGTTTGTCGATGAGAAAGCGCAGCACTATAGCCAGTATTTCAACATTCTGGTTGCCCCTTGTGTCAGCCCCTGGGGTTACGAGACGATTAATCGCTGGAACCCGCATGCGATCGATCCAAACCGTTCCTTTTACGACAACAGCCCGGCGGAAGAATCGGCGGCGCTGATGAAAATGGTCAGCGATCAGGACGCAGAGATCCTGGCTCACATCGATCTGCATGAAACCACAGATACCGACGAAACCGAGTTCCGCCCGGCTTTAGCGGCGCGTGATGGTATTGAGTATAAACCCGGCAGCATTCCTGACGGTTTTTACGTGGTGGGCGACACCGACAATCCGCATGATGCCTTCCAGAAAGCCATCATAGATGAAGTGCGTAAAGTCACCCATATTGCCCCGCCTGATGACGAAGGAAACATCATAGGTTCTCCGGTTTCCCAGGAAGGCGTGATTGATTATCCGCTGAAGAAACTCGGCCTGTGTGCCGGTCTGTCAGACTGTCAGTACAGCTCCACCACGGAAGTGTACCCGGACAGCCCGCTCGTCACGCCAAGCGAATGCAACAACGCACAAGTCGCGGCGATTGTAGGGGCACTGGAGTATATTCTGAAACAGCAATAATCTGCAGATCCAGCCTGTGTGGCAGCCCTTCAGCTGCCACAATATATAAGGTGCGCTCGCAGTGATTCACTGAGATTGCCAGATAATAACCTTAGGAGACTTACCGTTAGCCTGCGATATCTCTGCCCGGATACTCATAGCGGGCAATGTCACAAGCTGACTGTCTACGCGAACTTGAGTCACATTATGGCTGAAATTTGCCACTATCTGCGTACCATCGCTGAATCTTGTTCTTTGCAAAGAGCCATCACTATTCAGCCAGTCAAATCCCACTAATGCCTTATCCCACAATGCCTGATGCAATGGCATGAATCCCCGCTGATAATCTTGTAATGCTTTGATTCTGGGCGAAGTCGCAGAGGCTGCTTCATCACGGGTTAAATGCACCATGGGTGGCGTGTTATAAAGCATACTGGTCAGATCCCGGATGCCTTTCACATCAGAAAACTTCAGGCTATCCATATGCCAGTGATGGTTATTGATCAGCTCATCATGAAACACCGCCTGGTATAAGGGCACTTTAAAAGCCGGCGAGAAGAACAGAGTTCGGTACGGCTCCTTCACTGTTGCCGGCTTAAAAAAGAAGGCCGGCTTATTATCCGGGTACCAGGCACCAAGGTAATAGGGCGACTGACGGTTATGTTTCATCTCTTTATCCGTCCAGCCAAACCCCGTGGTTTCCATGCCATGGGCAAACACCACACCTCGGGTGGTGATACTGTTGCCATCTTCCGAGCCCAGCAGCACCCCTTGCCCGCTCACCCACTCTAGCCGGTCATTGAATGCCTGCGCCATTGCCCGCTGAGACATACCGCCGGTCGCAGCACTTTCATTCCCGGATGCAGCCAAGCGGCTTTTATCGGAATAATCTTCACGTACCATACCTGTTGCATCAACGTCCAAAAACAGGCTGTTAAACTGCCCCAGCTCCAGAATGCGTGAGATTCGCTGTTTGGCATAGTCCGTTTCACAGCCGGGGTTGAGGTAATTGCCTTGCCCGCGAAACCCCGCCTGATTCTGCCCATCGGCGCGTTCAATAGCGCAACGCGTTCTGATTGCTGCCGGAATGTGCGCTGTTAACCAGCTCTCGTTATCCGTTTTATCAATAGCCGTATTATAAGAATCATAAGTCGCGACCAGATATCCCGCCGCTTTTGCCTGTTCAACCACCTCGGGCTGATAAAAAGCAGGTAACCAGTTGTCCAACCCCAGCCACAATTTCTGCAGTCCTGCTTGCTTGAGTGTTTCAAGTACAGGCGAAGACAGGCTTTGTCCCCATTTGTCAGAAGCAAGCAGAAATGGCGCCGCATGGCTTGCTAAATACGCTTTCCTTTTTTGAATCGCAGCAAACTGGTCGGTAATTTGCTCCCATGGGCCCGCATTTTCGCTAAAAGGAAAAAGCGCGGACAAAGAGTGATTAACAGACTCGACCAAAAGACGTTGTTGATAGCGATCCAAGCTGACAGGCTGATTAGCTGTTGTCAGTGGCAGCAATTGTGTCTGGGCTTCACGGCTCGCGAAGGCGCTCAGCTCTGACTGATGAAAGTACCATTTCAGCAACCCAGTCCAGTCGGTCACATCACTTTGCGAGATACCGTCACTACCGAACAAGTACACATGGCTCGCGCCGATGATTTTGCTGACATCCGGATTGCGGGCAGCCTTATCCCGCAAGCTTTCTCTCTCGCCCTGCTCGTCTCGCCAGCGCCGGTACCGGATGGCGCCAGACAGCCTGTCTTGCCCGCTATGGATCAAGACCTGAAAAGGCTGATTCCAGTTCAGAGGGGTAAAAGCGTGGCTGGAGACCATATCAACAGCAGGTGAGGTTTCAGCCGCCTTTGCCGTTACCTCTTTGAATGCCAATGCATTGTTAAATGGATTGACTAACAGATAAGAAAAATATCTGGCCGGATTATCAAGCTCATTTTCGTTGTCTGTGTTCACCTGACTGTCAGCGCGTTGCCGGACCTTCTGAGTCCAGAACGGCATTTTCAGATCCTGCGTGGAATTGCTGCCTGAATATTCATCCTGCAAATACCTCGCCCAAAGCCTGTGATGAACAGGCACTCTGATCCCTTCATTAAACGGTAACAACAGCTCAGTAGTGGAGGTTTCCGGCAAATCAAACCAGTTCAAGACCATGGGGTGACTGCGAGTGATACTGGCACCGGAAAGCAACTGAAACTGGAGCGTCAGGTCGCCTGATTCTAATTGCGCTGTCACCCTGATATTACTGGGTTGCCACAGCCATGACGCATTATCACGCTGAGACTTCTGCCGTTGGCTGACACTTTGTTTTTCGTTATTTACCCTGACACCCGCCTGGTTCAGATCGTAAATCAGGCTGTCGGTATGCCAGGTAATAGCGAGCAATTCGGGATCAATCTCGACTCGCTGATCGTTGTCACGTAATGAAATAATATCGGCAGCCACTTTGCCACAAGGCATTAGCAAAATAGCTGAAAGTAATATCGCTTTACATGGCTGCAAGTGCGCTCGCTGGCCCGTCACAGGGGCTGCTTTCAATAACATGGGGGTCTTCATCCTAATACCTTGGGTTAATAAACACCGGTATTACACATGGTGCCGGACACCAAATTGTCACCCCTATGTCTTCATTCGCACAGATGGACAGGTGGACAGGATGAGTGATTAGTCTGTCAGCATGTACCTGACAGGCACTGTCAGCCGATGCACGTTTTCAATTTTAATCGCCCCTTGAAAATAACTGTCTGCCACTACCGCACTTAACCAATTCGCGTTATCAGGTTTGTCACGGGGCGGCACGCCATGCCCCTGAGCATCCAATACTAGGGTTTCAGCAGGAGATGCCAGTTGATAGTCACTGTCGAACCATTGCCACTGCAATCTCTGCCTCTGACAGGCATTTCGATCCGCAGAGAGATCCGGTGAAAACACGAAAACCCCGGCTGTACTCTTTTCTGCCTGCTGTAATTGAATCGCTGGAGCCCTTTCTGTTTCCTGCAGTGAAGTCAGAATCAACGGATAATGTTTCTCCCCAACACTCAGCTGATAGTATCCATCAGGCACGGATTGAAACCATTCTCTGCTTTCCAGTTCGCTGTAGCCCTCTACCGGCGTTGAGCTTGCCCCCGATAGCCATTGATTGCCCCGCGAATCCGTCAGGCTCACTTCCATTGCATGTCCGGCGCCATCAATCGAGAGTTTAAGCTGATACACCCTCTGGCTGAGATTTACTTTATCCTGTATCGACAGCGAAATTCGGGGTTGGTCAACCCAATCTGACAGTACTCCCGGATACTCAGTCAGCCTGCGTCCACAATCTGACTGATTAATCAGCTGCTGAAAAACAGGTTGCCATAAGTCCGGGGTAACCGGTTCTGTACTCTGCTGCAAAACGACCTGTAACTCTTGCCACGCCAGCAGCATATTGTGATCGGCCAGAGCCTGATAAACCCGCTGTAATGGCGTGGACATAAACCAGCCACCGGCTGCGGTACTCCCGGCCTGCACCTGATCTGAGGCTAATGCAGAACGACATACACAAGCGGCAAGCAACAGGGAAAATACCATGGCTTTAGTGCTAATAAATCGCACGGATTACTCCTTTCTTAGCCGGTAGCCAACGCTGCGGACAGTATCGATTGCCAAAGAGGGAAATTTCTGCCGCAGATGCAGAACATGATTGTCGACTGTCCGGGTAGAGGGAAATGCCTGATATCCCCACACCTTATTCAAGAGTTCATCCCGGTGATAAACCCGTCCCGGATTCTGAACCAGCAACGCAAGTAACTGAAATTCTTTAGGTTTCAGAGGAATATTTTGCTGATCCATCATGACAGTCTGATAAGACAGATTCACCACAAGGTTTCTATATTGGAACTCGACTTCTCCTAACGGACGAAGTTGGGCCTGAATCCGGGCTAGCAGCTCCTGATGTGAAAACGGTTTGATGACATAATCTTTCGCGCCGGCACTTAACCCTTCAATACGGTGATCGACATCGGTTTTGGCCGTTAAAATGATCACCGGGAGCGCTTTCACTGACAGCCAGCCAGGCAGCCATTTCACACTGTCACCTTCAGGTAACTGGCGATCCAGCACAACCAGATCGGCCTGAATCCAATGTTTTTCCACATCCGATATTTTTTTGATCCAATCACAGCGATAACCGTTTTTGGCCAGATACATCGAAAGACCTTCACCCAGTAACACATCGTCCTCAACCAGCAAAACCCGGCTCATAGTGGCAACTCCAGAATGTACCTGGTTGGATGCCGTAAGTGAGTCATGCGCCCGCCAATCCGGCGCATGATACGGTTGACTATCATCAGCCCAATCCCCATACCGTCCCCTTTCTCAGTTAGTAACCACTTTTCCCAGCGTGCAGGCGATGTCCCTTGATCCCTCACCTCAATAACCAGGCTGTCAGAGATTTGGGCATCAAGATATATCGGTTGCTTGCCATGTAAAACGGCATTACGCAGCAGATTATCCAAGCACACGCCCAGCCAGTAATAAGGCAGCGACACCCTACGATCTCCATCGATATGGCAGTGCAAGTCATACTGGCTGGCTATGCTCTCCAGCCACTCTGAAAACTGAGCTTCTTGCTTATCTAGCCCTTCTTCCCGGCGTCCGCTGAGAAACCCTTTGCTGGTTTCTGTCAGCCGGTAGAGGCGCTGGTAGTCGCCCAGCAGCCGGTAAAACGCATGCTGACTTTGCTCGTTCAAGTGATCATATTCATCTCTGAACTGCTCCACCGTAAAACCAAGGCTGGTAATGGGTGTTCGCAATTCGTGCGTCAGCAATTGCAGGATAAACTGCCGCTCTTTCATTTCCCGTCGTCGCTCCAGCCCCAGCCTGAAAATCAGCCCAAGAATAATGACAAGTAAAATAAGCATGCCGCCCTGCCACCAAAGCGCATTGGTATGACGAAGCTCAATGCATAAGTTACTGTACTGAAAACGACAACTCTCGCTGACCTGGTCACTAGACCGGGTGATCCTGATACCCGCCTTGTCTGCTATCGGTTGCCATTGCTCCGGGCTTAACACATCAATGCCAGTCAGAGTGTTGCGCCACAAGCGGCCACTTTTCGTCAGAAAATACCGCGAGCCGCCCAGAATAGCCGACTGACCCGTATCAGAAAGTGAGGCAAATATACCGTGTAACGGATGCAGCGGATGGGCAAGAGTCAGGCTGTTGGCATGCTGTTGAAGAAATGCATTCGCGTCACTTTCATCATGATGATCTCTCAGGTAGTTCGCATACCTGTCTGCATAGCTGCCACCGGCAGGGTGCCTCTCGGACAGGTGCTGACTCCATTGCGATGGAAGTTTACCTTCGCGGCACAAGATCAGTTCAAATTGCACCGCTCTGCGCCAATCCGCACTGTCACTCAACACATTGTCGTCTTCAGAGCAGTGGGTATGAATGTGATAAAGTGTTTCTATCTGCGCCCAGCTGAACCGCTTTAAATCTGGGTACTGACTGACAGGTAACAGCAATTCCTGCGGATACTGATTCAACGACTGCTGACTGATTTGATCCTCACCCTGCACTGTTGCAATACGATCAGAAAATGCCTGCCATTGTTGATGGGCCAGATGTGTTTCCGGCTGCCCGCATACAGGCAAGGCCACTAATAACAGCGGAAGCAATGCATTCCTGACCATTTAACTCTCTCAGAAAAAATAATGCGCGATCATACACAATGCTTGTCGTGACATTGTCTCCGCAATGTCACTGTTTGGCATTTTATAAGCGCCGTTCCATGTGGTTATTCGTCAGTGATTGCCCTGTTAACCACTGCAATCAATGTGTCCAGCGCGCATTTGGCTGCGTTATCCGGCTCTCCCGGTTCGGGCAGCGCGTAGCCGATATTAATTCGCAGGCTGTCCCGGTACAGATCCCGCAAAGTGAAACACTCACCCAGCCTGATATCCAGCTTAGCCTCAATCAGCAAAGACTTAATTTTTGCCTCATCCATGCCTGGTATCTGTAACCAAAGTACTAACCCGCCAGCAGGATCACTGATACGAACTGTTTCCGGCAGATGCTGCTGCAAATATTCTCGGTAGCGCCGCTTATGGAGCAACAAATCAAACCTTTGTGTTTTCAAATGACGCGCATACTGGCCACTATCGATAAAATCAGCGACGGCCAACTGTATCGGCAGCGATACACCAAAGCAGCCTGCCGCATGTTTGCTCAGATACTGATTCAGATAACGCCCCGGCAAACACCAGCCAAGGCGATAGCTGGCGGCCAATGTTTTGGATACGGAACCGCACCAGAGTATATATCCGCTTTTGTCGTAATATTTTGCTGGTAATGGCACTGTATTGCCGTGGGGTAATTCCATGTACACATCATCTTCAATCACAGGAATTTCATAACGGGATGCCATCTTTGCCAGTCGCTGCTTTTGTGACGGTGACATCGTAATACCCTGCGGATTCATATGAGTCGTACAAAAGAGACCGGCTTGAACCGTCCCCTGCTGCATATGATGTTCCAACTGGTCCAGATCTATGCCGCTGTCCACAGACGGAATCTCCACGATATTGCGCGACATTTCCCGCAATAAGGTTAACAGTCCGTTGAAACATGGCGAGCTGACAGCAATGGCATCGTCAGGTTGAGTACAGACTTCAATGGCCGTGCGTATGGCATCCATGCAGCCGTTTGTGATGGCCAATTGCTCAGCGGTGAAATGAAAACTGTAATTCGCAAAATGTGCAGACAAGACACTGCGCAACATAGCCTCACCCTGTCGGGTGGGATAAAAGTTCAACCTTTCACCAAGGCGCCGGTTTGTACGCCGGAAGCTCTGTTCCATCTGACTGGTCAGTTTATGAGTGACTTCAAAGCGGGAATAACCCAGCGGCCCGGCGAACTGACTGTCAGGCGCATTTCCCTTGTCCAGCGAATAGTCAGATGCCAATGCCAGCTGACTTTCAAACTGCGCCAGATCCGGTAAGCGCAGGGTTGATCGCTGTGCTACGTAATAACCGGATTGCGGTTTAGCGACAATCCAGCCCTGAGATTCCAGATGCTGATAACAATTCAAGGTAGTGGTCATGCTTACCTGATGTAATTGTGCAAACTGGCGCAATGAGGGCATGCGGACTTGAGCAGCCAGCAGACCTGATTGAATATCGGCAATATACTGCTCTGCTAATTGTTTATACCTCATGGCGTCCCCTTTTCAGCTTGAAACACAAACTGTGCTCTTTTTATTGTTAAAAATTGTATCTGCACCTTTCTGCGACGGTAATCCACAATGTTGGTTAAATCAACAATGGAGTACAACGCATGACATTTAAAGATGCCTGCCTGGGCTTATTCGTGATGTTCATTTGGGGCATCAATTTCTCTGTGATCAAACTGGGCGTCAGTCAGGCTGATCCTCTGCTGATGACTGCAATTCGATTCACACTTGCGACAATGCCACTGATCTTCTTTGTTCGTAAACCGGATGTTGCCTGGCGCTACCTGGTGAGTTACGGCGTGCTGTTTGGAGTGGGTGTATGGGGCATGGCATCCTGGTCAATCACCGCCGGACTGTCTGCGGGAATGACATCAGTGTTACTGCAGACCAATGTCATTTTTGGTCTGTTCATTGGTTATCTGGTTTTTCGCGACAGATTCACAATACACAAAGTCATTGGCGCCCTGTTTGCGTTTACCGGGTTGGCTTTATCCCTGATGGCCACTGACGGCACCATCACAATAAAAGGTGTGGCTTTAGTGATGATATCAGCATTGTCCTGGAGCCTGGTCAGCACCCTGGTGAAGAAATCAGGCACCCGACAACCCTTTGCCTTCAGTATCTGGGGCATGGCATTTGCGCCTCTGCCATTGTTGCTCTTTGCACTCTCGCTAAATGGTACAGATATCATCACCACCACGATTAACAGCTGGAATGGCTACACCACTTTCTCAGTCCTATTTCAGGCCTATCCGACCACGGTATTTGGCTACTGGGTATGGAATCGTATGCTGGTGAAGTATCCGCTCAGTACGGTCGCACCGGTCAATCTGATGGTGTCAGTATTCGGCTTGCTCGGCGGCTATCTCTTTTACGGTGAGCATGTCGGTGCTTTACAGGTCATATCTGCAGCAATGATTCTGGCGGGTGTGCTCATTATTCTGCTCAAACCCGGCAACACTTTTTTGGCTGCCAGACTGGCTCAATGGCGTGTAAGGAAAGTCTCTGATCAGAAAGTCTGATTGTCTAAGCCACCTGGTGACAGGTGGCTTTTCGTGTCAGAACCCAATTATTGCATCAGGAGAACCTCACCGACTGGGCCATCAGATGTCTGTAGCCATGCTCAGCGAATGCCCAGATCTCGGTTTGCCAGTGATCGCGCCAGGTTTTCAGCCTCTGCATACGCCGCTTTCAGCGACGCCTGATGGCGGCTATCACCAAATTCCTGGTAGCCGGCACTTATTTCATAGGTCTTTTCCACCCCCAAATAGTGACTCATAACACGAATATGCGGACCAAGGTGATTCATCGCTTCGCGGACTCCTCCGGCTTCAAAACCAAATTCACCTGTAGAGGTAATGAGCACCAGTGTTTTCCCGGTTAACATCGGCGACAAAGGAAAATCACCCCGTTCCAGGTCAAATGAAAAAGTTTTATTGATGCGTATTACCTGGTCAAACCAAGCTTTCAGCGCAGCAGGCAAACCATAGTTGTACATTGGTGTCGAGATGACTATCGTATCCGCAGCCATGACTTCCTCAATGAATTCATCAGACAGCGCCAGCACTTTCCTTTGGGCAGCGGTCCGATTCACCTCCTGAGTAAAAGCCGCTGCAATCCAGTCCTGACTAATGAACTCTGGCGGGTTAATACCAATATCCCTATGTATCACAGCGGTTTGCGGAGCATTAGTCAGCCATACATCCATAAAAGAAGCCGCTATTTGTTTAGAAATTGAATTATGGCCTGAAACGAGATTATCAGTCCTGCGTACACTGGCATCTAAATGTAAAATTGTCATCCGCTTATCCTTCTGTTCCAAAGTAAGTTGTGGTCAGAGAATATTGTCTGCCTGAGTGACAGTAATGACAAAAGGGATATACTTCCACATAGATGAAAAAAACTCACCTTTAGGTATATTAAATGTTCGCCCGTCTCCCCTCACTCAACAGCTTTCGCGCGTTTGAAGCCGCCGCCCGTCTGAAAAGCTTTAAAGACGCCGCTGCTGAGCTTTATGTTACGCCAACCGCTATTTCTCATCAGATTCGTCAACTGGAAGCGCAGATGGGTACCCAGCTATTTGAACGAAAAACCCGATCTGTTGTGTTAACCCTGGAAGGAGAAGAATTACTGCTTTGCACACACCAGGCGCTTAAACAGCTGCAATCAGGGGTGAATAACATACGTCGTCAGGCCAGCACGATTACCGTGAGCACGACTTCTGCCTTCGCCAGTTTGTGGCTGGTACCAAGGCTGGAACGGTTCCGACAACAGCATCCTGAACTGGATGTCGTTCTGAAAACCGGTGAGAGTAAAGAAGATGTCGAACACGACAGACGATTTGATGTGGCTATCCGTTATGGCCATTGCCCGGCTTCGGACCCACAATCTATCCTGCTGACAAAAGAAACATTATGTTGCGTAGCCTCACCTTCGTATTGTGAGCAGGTAAAAACAGCAGCAAACGCCACTGTTTTTACCACCCGATGGCAAAATACCGATTTACCTGCCATTGAACCTTCACTTGAAAGTTTAACTCCGGCCGCTGCTGCGTCTGTGAGTATCCGGTACTTTGATCAGGAAAATCATGCGGTACAGGCTGCATTAGCAAGCCAGGGCGTGGCTTTTATCAGTACGTTACTGGTACAGCAACCCCTGAGTGAAGCATGGCTGATACCGCACCCTGCCTTTGCGTCATTGCAAAAAACAGGGCTTGAATATTACGCAGTCATCCCTAGCCGCCACAAACAAACTGCCGCGGTTCAGCAGTTTGTTTCCTGGCTTCAGCAGACACTCACCTAAATGCTGTCACCCTCACTCACGGCGTGACTCAGCCACCAGCGCATCCAGGAAGCTGAATAAAGCACGGTTCATTTCACTGTAATCGGCATGACGCAGTTGCTCTGCCGTCTGAATGAAAGGCCTGTTTTCAGCATTGTTCAGATCCTCACCAGAGTGCCTGATGAGACCTTCCACCGAGTCGCGGGTAAATTCGGGGTGGCACTGAAAGCCATAGGCTAGCGGGGTATAACGCACAATCTGGCGCGGACAGCCCAGACTGGTTGCCAGCACCTGGCATTCAGGTGTCAGCCCCGGCATGTCATTATGCCAGTGACCAACAACCAGTTCAGGCGGAAACCCTTCAAACTTGCGATCCAGCCTTGCGTGTTTGTTAAGCACGATGGGAAAGCAGCCCACTTCCGGTTCCAGACTCCGGCTATGCGGCGCACCTAACGCTTCCCCGAGAAGTTGTGCCCCCAGGCAGAACCCGACCACGGGCGTTTTGCTTGCGACAGCTTTTTTGATCAGCGTAATTTCCGCTGCGGCATCAAAATGCGGACACTCTTCTCTGGTGGTTGCCGGACTTTGCGGGCCACCCAATACAATCAGCAGATCCATATCATCACCGCGTTCTGGTAGTACCTCGCCCAGATAAACACGCGAATATGACGTCGAATAATTACGTTGATCAATCCACTGTAATAAAGCGCCTGGTCCTTCAAACGCTTCATGCATAACAAAATGTACTTTCATTGCTTTCCCTTTGCGTTTTGTATTTGAGTTTCGATAACACAACCCATACTATGCGCGAAACAATCCGGTCAGGTAGCGACAATATGACAAAAAATATCGATAAAAAGACATATGCAACACCTGACGGTAATACACTGATCGCGACCTATTCGTGCCAACCTCTTCTGATCAATACCCTGAACATGGCTAAAGGCTTTCACGACAAACCGCATCAGCACGCGTGGCATCAGATTATTTTTCCATCCAGGGGATTATTGAAATGCAGCACTGACACGCATCAGTTCTGTATTCCACACCACAGGGCATTGTTTATTCCGGCACACACCCGGCACGAGTCCAGGGCGCTGCAGGACACCACATTTATCGCCGTGTACCTGAACCCTGAGTCCTTAAACCGCTTACCGGCTTCCAGCCAGCCGATTGAAGTGACGCCGTTTTTCCGCGAACTGATCCTGAAACTCAGGCAATCTGTTTTGCGCGATCAACAGCAACCACCTGGCATCTTGCGCCTGCTGGCAGTACTGGAAGACGAGTTAAGCGCAGACAAAGACAGTTCACTGGAGCTGCCCATGCCGCAAGACCGCCGGCTTATACCTATAGCCGATGAGTTACTGAGTCATCCCGGCAGCACAAAAACCCTGGCACAATGGGCTCGTCAGACCGGAGCAACCGAACGGACATTGTCCCGGGTGTTTCAGAAAGAAATACAACTGACGTTTCCGCAATGGCGGCAGCGCCTGCGGCTCATGACGGCAATGACGCTGCTTGAGCAAGGTTTACCTGTGCAGGATGTGGCCCATGAGATTGGCTACCAGTCTGTTTCCGCTTTCATTGAAGCATTCCGGCTGGCCTTCAAACTGACCCCGCAGCAGTTCAAACATCAGCGCACTATTGAGTAACAGCACGTAGCTGAGCTACTGATTGCCTTTTTCAATTAAGGCTTCATCCGTGATATGCACTATCTGTTGCTCTTCTTCAGTCAGGCGGGTCTTTTTCCATGTTCCTCGCTTAAACCAGCAAAACGCAAAAACAGCGACCACCACATTGGTAACAGCAAAAGACCACCAGATACCGTTATCCTGCAACGCCGTATGTTTTGACAACACATAGGCCAGAGGAAATTGCACCACCCATTGCGACACCAATGCAACCATCATGGCGTTCTGCATATTACCTGACGCCCGAAACGCGGAAACGACGCAAAGCTGTACCCCAATACCGCCCCACGTCAGGCACATAGTACGCAGAAAGTGGGCACCTTCATTGATCACCTCAGGATCATCGGGTATAAACACAGCGATCAAATGAGGGGCGAAAACATAGAATAGGATGCCGATCACCGTCAGACCGAGAAAGCCCCATAGCGTGCCCAGCAAGGTGATTTTTTCTGCCCGTTCAATCTGGTTCGCACCTATGTTCTGCCCCACCAAGGTCGACACAGCCATCGACAGCCCCATGGCCGGAATCATCACAAACTGCAGCAGGTTGGAACCCACGCCATAAGAGGCAATCGTTACTGTTCCGAAACTCGCCACCAGAAACGACAGAATGATCATCCCCAATGCACGGGCAGACAGCTCTACTGAGCCAGGGACACCCAGAAAAAAAGCTTTTTTAATATAGGCAAAATCGGGCTTGAAGTTGTGCCATTCCAGCTGGATGCCATGTCTGCCCCGCATGAAAACCATCAGGCCCAGTATTGCAGCAATTGACTGGGTGACCAGTGTCGCCAGCGCCGCCCCCATGACACCCAGTCCTTCAAAACTGCCAAGGCCAAAAATAAACAAGGGGTCCAGAAAAAAGTTGAGGATCACAGTACCGAAGACAATCATCAACGGGATCTTGATCTGCCCGATCCCCCGCATCAGCGACTGAAACATGGCAAATAAAAAGACAAAAATCACCCCGATAAACGACACGTGCATGAACTTGAGCGCATCGCCATAGACCTTTTCGCTCACGCCCAGTAACATCAGGAAATAGGGCGATAGCAAATAGCCAGTGAATCCCAGCACCACGGACGTAACCGCGACCATCAGCATGGTCTGAGCCGCCACATGGTTCACTTTGTCCCGGCGCCCTGCCCCCATGTATTGTGCAGATAACGTTGCGCCCGCCATGGCTAACCCTGAACCTAACGCAATCACCAGAAAGGTAACGGGCATGCTAACAGACACAGCCGCCACTTCAGATGCGCCCAAGCGCCCCACCCAGAATGCATCTGTCAGCTGATAGGCCGACTGCAGAATATTGGTCAAAATAATGGGAACCGCTAACGAGATAAGTACTTTATTGATAGGACCTACGAGAAACCTGTTTTGCCTGTCTGTCATCGCCATGCCTTATGCAGTTATCGTTATAAATACGTTTTGAAAATGCGGATACTTTAGTCAATATAGTTAGTCAGGCCACTATAAGCATTCGCTTTTATAGTCTTTTTGCATGGCCTTTTGCAGGTTGACAAATGATTAGCTGCTGCTGGCATGGCTTGTTACAGCAAGGTTAGCTGCTATTGTCAGTGCCGATAACAAACAATCCATGCAGGATATTACATTGAGTGCCGTTCTTCTTAGCTCCACCTCTTATATTCCTCTCACCCAGTGATACATTGACGCCCATTTTCCTCGCCAGATCATAATGCAGCCATGACTAATAAACAGCATACTGTACTATTAGTTCGATAAAACCCAGACCCAAGAATATTCAGTTACCACTCGAATCCTCACTGAACAACTAACACAACATAAATAACAATAGCAACTATTATCAACAGCGTTATTGTCACGATTAAAAATAAAGCATATTTGTCCCCTTCTATTGACGCAGTCAATATAAATTACAACAGGGATAAAGTATAAATCTTCGAATCCTTTCTTAGTTTTTCCATCTCTTTATTAGTTACCCGCAGAAACAAACCAACACTTTAAAAACCATAATTTTTATTCTTAATGAAAAATAAAAACATACCGTAATGACTAGCTTTAACGACATAGCAAACATTGCATCAAATTAACTGTCAGAAAAAATTACACCATAAAAACAAACGCGACAGGAATTAAATGAAAATAAATTTAAATCAACAAGTTAAACCACCGAACAAAAACGGCATGAATTTGGCATGAATTCGTCGTGAGATAATTAAATACTAATAAAGCAGGGGGTATATCATGAAAATCTCATCTACATTTCGAACTGTTCGCACTGGTTTATATGTCTCAGGTCTCTTGTTATCATCAACCTCACAAGCAGGACTGGTAGACATATTTGCGTTTTCAAGTTATTTTTCTCCTGACAATACAAATGTTTATGTAGATACACCACTCGACAACTACGGCATTGGCTACAGTGACATCCCCTACGAGTTTGTCACCTCTTTCACATCTGCGCTTGATAGTGATAACTACGGTACATTACAGTGGCAGATCAAAAATAACTCCGGCAGTAGCTTTACGGATGTTCATATTGTGGGTGTATTAGATGCAGTCATTGATTTTTACGGTGATGATGATTATGCCTATAATGCCGGCAACAGTGCCGACAGTTGGGAGATTAATGATAGCTATGATCTTTCCGGAAACTTTTACTACTATGGCTTAGCCCTCAATAATTCAGTGACTCCAGCTTTCTTTTCACATGGGCTCGCGCTGGGTTTTAACATCGATGAGTTCTCACACGGCTCTATTTTATCCTTTACCTATACCCTCAAAGACTATGGCCCTGGGTTGCATTTAACCGACAACTATTACACCGATTTATATTTCGACGGTACGTATCAAGTTCCGGAACCCGGCTCTCTGCTTCTGTTCACTACTATTTTATTTGGAGCAAGTGTGTCACTAAGAAGACGTCTTAAAATTAACTCATAGATTTATTTAACATTAACCAATAATAAAATCTCTGAAGTAAGCATTGATCGTTGTTTATTAATGCGAGGGAATAATAATGGAAAAAAGTAGAAAAGCAATGCGCTTTGGTGCACTAGGTTGCACCATTGCTTGTTTTAGCTTGGGGGCTGTATTTTTTGCACAATCTGAAATACCTGCCGAAGAACCTGAACCAATAGAAAGTTTGATTCCTGAAGCACTCACGAACCTTCAAGTACCTCTACCTGATTTAACCGGTATTGTAAGAGACAAAAACATCGCCATAAAACTTGGCAAAGCCTTCTTTTGGGATCAGCAGGTCGGCAGTGACGGGCAAGCCTGTGCCAGCTGCCACTTCAAAGCGGGTGCCGATGGCAGGATCACCAATATTCTTACTCCCGGCCTGTTGCGGGTCGATGCCAATGGCAATCCCGACCCTGATACTGAGTTTGGTGGCACCGTACCACCCAGCCCGGTGGCAACCGATGGCTTTACCGCCAGTAACCAAGTGGCCCGGGCCAATATCACACTCACCCCGGATGATTTTCCATTTCACCAGCTGGTTGATAAAGATGACCGCAATTCAGCCATTGTATACTCCACCAATGACTCCGCTACATCACCGGGAACCTTCGATGGTTCATTCGGCACTGTGATTCCCAGAGATCTGAATGAGTACTGTGGTGACCCGGAAGGCAGCATTTTCCATACTCAGTCCAACCTGGCTACCCGAAAAGTCGAACCGAGGAACACCCCAACGGTCATCAATGCTGCATTTAACTTCAGAAACTTTTGGGATGGTCGTGCCAACAATATCTTTAACGGTACCGACCCGTTCGGACGACGTAATGAGCAAGCGAGGGTGATGATCCTTAACGGCCGTACTCCCGAACTTGCCCGGATCGATCTCAACAACGCCAGTCTGGCTTCTCAGGCTGTCGGGCCAACATTGAGTGATTTTGAAATGTCCTGTGCAGGCAGACAGTTTGCCGATGTCGGTCGACGCATCGTTAGCCTGAGACCACTGGCACAGCAAGATATCGCTAACAATGACAGCCACCTGTCCGATTTGGTCCATCCCAGCGGCAAAGGCTTGCGAACCAGCTACGCTCAGTTAATACGAATGGCTTTCGAGCCGCAATACTGGGCAGCCCGTGGCAACTTTGTTATTGATAACAGCGGCAGCGAACCAATGCTGGTTAGTGACAGCCAGGGCTATACCCAAACCGAGATCAATTTCTCTCTGTTCTGGGGCATTGCCATCATGCTTTACGAAGCTGAACTCATTTCCGATGATACTGCGTTTGACCGCTTCAGAGGATGTCATGAACCTTCTTGTTCACCGGCCATTGAACCCAATGAAAATGCGCTGTCTGAGCAGGAAAAACAAGGGCTTATGGTATTCGTTGATAAAGGAAAATGTGTTAACTGTCACAAAGGTCCAGAGTTCACCTCTGCCGCCGTTCACCTGCAAGCTGAAAATCAGGAAGAAGGTCTTGTTGAGCGAATGATCATGGGTGATAACCAGGTTGCACTCTATGATAACGGTTTCTACAACATCGGAGTGAAACCAACCAAAGAGGATCTGGGTGTCGGTGCTGTTGACCCCTGGGGCAACCCGCTGTCTTTTACCCGCCAGTATTTTGATATTTTGCTCGGCAATAACGCGCCTGATCCGTTTGAAGTCGATCCCTGCACCTTTGAGGTTCCTGTACTTAATGATTTCCCTTGTAACTCCGCGCAGCAGACCAATGCGCTACGAGATAGGGTCATCGCAGGTCTGGAACGCGATGCTGTTGACGGTGCCTTTAAAACGCCCGGGTTGCGGAACATCGCGTTAACAGCGCCGTATTTCCACAATGGCGGTGCCGCGACGCTCGAACAGGTTGTCGAATTCTACAACCGGGGAGGAAACCGCAGAGGTTCTGAGTCAAACAATAACTCTGGCTTTGGTAATAATGATTCCAATCTGGATCCTGATATCAGACCACTGGGCTTAACCTCTCAAGAACAAGCCGATTTAGTGGCTTTCCTGAAAACGTTAACCGATGAGCGGGTGCGTTGTGCCCAAGCACCGTTCGACCACCCGAGCTTAACGGTTTCCAATGGACATCTTGATCAGGACAGCAACAATGATAATCGCGCCGATGACATTCTGATCACCCTACCGGCTGTCGGAGCGTCCGGTTTACCCTTCAGTAAATGCTGGGCAAACTCAGGCGATTTGTTCAATCAGGGAGGACCGCTGTAACGATACGGCAATCAAGAGCAATAGCACCAGTCAAGGCCAATACCGTTTGGCCTTGACTGGCACAGGACCAGTATAAGATTCGCAACAATTATCTTGCTTCCGGCAGACTATACTTTATTCGTTACCTGCTCAGCACCGTCATTCGACTAAGGATAACGGTATGAAATTTGCCAGATATCTGCCTCTGGTAGTGCTTGTTACAGCAGGGCTCCCTGCTATCGTCAATGCCGATGACAAACAAGCAATGCTGGATGATGCATTGAGTGCAGCTCCCCCCACACTCAGAGATAAAGTCACCGTAATGGACTGGGATAACAATGTCTTACAAAAAGGCTCCAGTGACTATACATGCTTTCCAACACCTCCTCAGCTGGAAGGGACAGCTCCTATGTGCATGGATGGTCCGTGGATGGCATGGGCACAAGCCTGGATGAAAAAAGAACCCGTTGAAACGAAAACCATAGGTATCTCTTACATGCTGGCTGGTGACGGCGGCGCGAGCAATATCGACCCTTATGCGGAAGGTGAAACTGCAGACAATCAATGGGTGGTTGAAGGACCACATTTAATGATTATCACACCAGACAAAACCTTACTCGATTCGCTTCCCACCGATCCCAATAACGGCGGGCCATATGTGATGTGGAAAGGCACCCCCTATGAACACATCATGGTGCCAGTGGGACCCAGAAAGTAAGACAAAATAAAGAAGAAAAAAGCGAGATAATCATCTCGCTTTTCTTTTTATTTGTAGTTTTATTTTTTGCCTTTTTTCGGCGGGTTACTGGTGCTTTTATAGGGTTTCGGTGGTTCCACAGTCGTGGTGTCCGTGAGCGTTTTCATATAAGCAACGAGCGCCGCTTCTTCGTGAGCCGTTAACCCCAGATCACCTGTTACAGCACCAATAGTTAATAGCGGTGCATCGGGCACTTCAGGTGCAGGCCAGCAATTATTGGCAAGCGCTTCTTTTTCGGTCACGATACTTGCAGGGCAACGTATCACACCAAAATCTGCCGCGGTCTGACCATCAACATCTGAGGTATTGTAGAAATGCACAATACTTTCCAGACTCTTGAACCAGCCATTATGGGCATACGCTTTGGTAAATCCTTTTCCCGGACGTTTATCAACATTGCGCAGTGTTGGAGTTTTGTGAGCACCAATAAAGGCATTCTGAACATTAAACGGAGGGAAGGGTAAATTGGCATTGGGATTTAATCCCAGATCTAACAGTGTGGGATGTAATCCGATATCCGGTAATGGAGAACCCGGTAGCTCATAGTTTCTTGGCACACCAATCGCGTGATAGCTGTCATCGGTATAACGTTCAAGGGGATGTGTCCCATTAGCACCGTTACTGTTATGACAAAAAGCACACCCAGCCTGGCCATAAAACAGGTCATGCCCTTCGTTTTCCAGATCGGTGAATCCAGTTAACGGGAATTGTTGATTGTCGTCTTCAGCAAGAGCAATATCCCGTTTTGAGTTAAAGCGATTGTTATCTTCAGACATTTGCCATGCCGCCAGAGCAACAGCAAAGCGCGCAAAGGCCGTGGCCGATTCCGCTGCAGACTGGCAAGATAAACCCACGCCCCATGACAGGTAATACAGCTCTTTACCCCATTTGGTAGATTCTACTTGGCTACACACATCTTCTTTGCTCTTGTGGTTTTGCTCGACAGGGTTCAAAAATGGGCTTGCAAAGGCCTGATCAGCAAGGGAACCGAGGTATTTAGCGTAAAGCGTTTTTTTCTGCCAACTGGCATCGTTAACATCAAAAACCAGATTAGTATTTTCGACAATGTCTCCATTCGCGCGTCCATTCCAAAACGCACCGCCACAAGGAAAAATACCACACGGCCCCTGCCCCGCAAGCTGGAGTTTTTGCAGACCTTTTGCTACGCCGTCATACAGAAAGCTGACATATTGATTTGTCGGCGGCTTCAGACCACCAGCATTTTTCACCGTCGTTTTTTCTTGTCCCTCTTCTAAATCTTGTGGTCTCAAATGAGGCCTTGCCCCGGTCACGGCGACCTGATGTAAATTCACACCGGATACATTGTACGTGCCACCCGTGTTTGGCGCGTGGCAAGTCGCACAAGACATTCGATTAGGATCGGAGATGTTTTCAAAAAATAATCTTTTCCCTAATTCCTCTATGGGTTGTAAATCATAGTCATTCTCATTGTTGTTTTTAGCTTGTGAGCTAAATGAAAACAGCATTGAAATAACCAGAACGGATGTTCCGATTATTTGCATCGGTTTTAAATATGCACTGACATTATCAGGCTGTCTGCCTTTTGATGCTTGCATGGTCATGGTTAACCTCTTCTTTTTTCCGCGCACAAGTCAGCCACCCGTAAAGTCGGGCAGCACTGAGAGCGTTAAGGCTTGATTAACCAACTATAACTTAAGTTTATAAATCCGAATTTCTCATAAAAGAGAAAACTTTTTAAATCAACAATATAAGCAACAAATTCTCATTTTATAGAAAATGACACGCAAAAAAACACCACCATACTTATCACAGCCGTTAATAAAACATTCTTTGTTTTCAAAGCGATTATAATCGCAACAATTGCGCCAACTAAATATGGGTTACTATACGTAACATCAACAGTATTTTTATCAGGCAAAAAAACAATAGGCGCCCAAATTGCCGTCAACACTGCCGGGCTCGAGTAATTTAAAAAACGCTGAGTTTGATAGTTCAGTTTTACAGGCAATCGGGGTTCTAAAAATAGATAGCGACTGGCGAAAATAATCAGCGTCATTGTCAATATAGTTAGCCAGATCATCATTTGTCTTCCTGCTGTTTTTCTGTTATTTCACTGTAAATCGATTTATTTCCCATCAAGCGTTCAGATATATATCCGCCTGACATCGCGGTTAAGCTGGCTATCATCAACCCGCCTTCTATGTTCAGAGCTGCCATTAATACCGACATCACCAAGGCAATCAGTACTGCGATCAACACCGGCCAACGCTGAATACTGGGTACGACAATAGCGATGAAAGTGGCGGCGATGGCAAAATCCAAACCCAGGCTGTCCAGATTCGGGATAAACTTTCCCGCGAAAATGCCTGCTAATGTGGCGATGTTCCAGCTGATGTAAAACCAAAGCCCGGCTCCCAGCGCATACCAGGGCTGAAAACGCTTCGGGGACTGGTTACCACACAAGGCAAAAAGCTCATCGGTAAGAAGGAAGCCCAAAACCAGCCGCCAGCGAAGCGGAAGCGGGCTGATCACGTTTCGCATCGTAATGCTGTACAGCAGGTGCCTTGAGGTAATGAAAAAGGTGGTCAGTAAAATAGTCACAATACCGACCCCGGCTTTCAGTAGCCCGGTCGCTACCAGTTGCGCCGCGCCGGCAAACACTATCGCTGACATGGCCACACTCTGAAACACGTCCAGCCCTGCATCAATAGCAAAGGAACCCGCAAGTAACCCCCAGGGGATCACCGCAACACATAAAGGCATCACTGCGAGAGCGCCTTGTTTAAACAACCGTCGTTTCTCATTGCCAGTCAGCAAAACGGCTGACGTTGCCATGAATATTTCCTTTTCTTTCATTGCCTACCACTATCCGCGCTTCGAAAACAGTCACTTTACGCCAATACAAGGCTTCAATCTTGTACAAACTTGTCTTAAACAATGATAAGAACATCAGCTCATAAGGTGATCACTATTTATTGATATTGTGTTGATTATTAGCACTTACTAACGCCAGAATGGTTTACTCTTCCTGACCGACAGGATAATGTGAGCGCCCATTGACATAAAAATACAACACTAATTTAACCTAACCGGTTATCTCGCATCAGATGGCGGATGGCTGGTCTTTGATGAATCATGATTGCAGAACTATTTTCGCGTTTTTTTATCTCCGACAGCACAGACCCAAGCCTTCTGGTCACTGGTGAATATAACTATTCACTGATTGCTATCTCTTTGCTTATCTCTGTGGGTGCCTCTTTACTGGCGCTTTCTTTAGCTGAATCGGCTAAACAGAGCCGTAGTCGATTACTTCGCCGCCTCCATATACTGACAGGCGCAGCTTCGTTAGGGGTGGGTGTATGGGCCATGCATTTCATTGGTATGCTGGCGTTCGAGCTGTGTACCACGGTGAACTACAACATCAGCACTACCCTGCTTTCCGCTATACCCAGCTTTCTTGCTTCCTGGGTAACGCTCCATTTGCTGACGAAACGGGCTGTCAGTAATGCACGACTGATCCTATGTGGTATAACCGTCGGGCTGGGCATAGGCTCAATGCACTACATTGGCATGGCGGCGATGGTACTGGGGCCTGCGCTAAAATATGACCCGGCCTTATTCGCACTCTCCATTTTTGTCGCTGCCTCGTTAGCCACACTGGCCTTATGGATCAGTTTTGGTCTGCGCAAGCATCGCTCAATGCCTGGCTACCAGATCCAGCTGATTGCCAGTGTTGTTATGGGACTGGCCATTGCAGGTATGCATTATACTGCCATGGAAGCAACCCGGTTTGTCGGTCAGCCCGATCCAGCATTTATCCCTGGCAGCCAGCGTCATTACTTACTCGCCATTACCATTTCAATTGTCACCGTATCCCTGAGTCTGATCATTGCTGCGGTCAACGCCCTGACCCGCTACCGCTCATTACTGCAGCACAGTGAAGAAACCGCTGCTGAGCTGAAAGCCACCATAGATACCGCCGTAGACGGTATTATAAAAATGTCACACCGCGGCATTATTCTGTCATTTAATGCCTCTGCAGAACGTATTTTTGGTTATCACGAAAGTGAAGTCATTGGCAGGAACATCGGCATGCTGATGCCAGAGCCCTATCAAAGTGCGCACGATTCCTATCTGGAGAATTACCGCAAAACCGGAACAGCACGTATTATCGGCATTGGCAGAGAAGTCACCGCGCTGCATAAAAACGGCCTGATGAAACCGATTCGTTTATCTATTGGCGAATCCAAGCTCAATGGCGTCAGCACCTTTGTCGGTGTGATCACTGACATCAGCAAGCAGAAACAAATGGAAGCCGATCTGCGCCGCTCCAAAGAAGAAGCAGAAATCGCGGCTCAGGCAAAAAGCACCTTTCTGGCCAATATGAGTCATGAATTGCGAACACCAATGAATGCCATTATCGGTTTTTCTGAACTCATGCTGGACGGAAAAATGAGCACCGAACAGCAAAGACACCTTGGCATTATCCGGCAATCTGCGAAAACCCTGCTCAACCTGCTTAACGATGTGCTGGATTCTGCCAAGCTTGAAAGCGGGACCACACAGCTTGAATCCCGCCATTTTTCTCTTCGTCAAATCTGTGAGCAATTGATCGCAACTCAATCGTTGTTGGCCAACAAAAAAGGCATAGAGCTGACAATGCGCTATGACCCGCAGCTCAGTGAATATTTCCAGGGTGATCCGCTCCGCGTTCAGCAAATTATCCTGAACTTACTGAGTAACGCTGTAAAGTTCACCGAGCGGGGTTATGTCAGACTGGATATCACTTCCAGCCGTACCAAAGGCATCACCATTCTGGTCGAAGACACGGGAATTGGCATTGCGCCAGACAGACTGGAGAGCATCTTCGCCCCTTTCTCTCAGGCAGACAGCACTATGTCGCGCCGTTTTGGCGGCACAGGCCTGGGAACGACCATAGCCAAACAGCTGGTTGAACTGATGGACGGCAAAATCGCTGTCTACAGCCAGCCAGGTCAGGGCTCGACCTTCCGTGTTGATTTGCCGTTACCGGCAGGACAGTCCGCTCAGATTGATGACAACATAACAGACAATGTTCATCTACCGCCTATGACCATATTGGTGGCAGACGATGTCGAGCAAAATCTGGAGCTAATGACGGGATTATTAAAAAGAGATAACCATCAGTTAGTCACGGCCAGAACCGGAACAGAAGCCATAAAACAATATAAATCCAGGCACATTGATATCATTCTCATGGATGTTCAAATGCCTGAGATGAATGGTCTGGAAGCCAGTAAAGCCATCCGGGCTTACGAAAAAGAACAGCAGTTAAAAGAAGTACCTATTATTGCTTTGACGGCAAGCGTACTTGAAAAAGACAGGCGTAACGCACTCGCCGCCGGCATGAATGGATTTGCCGTCAAGCCGATCGATATCTATGCGCTGAAAGCAGAAATTGCTTACCTGAAAGGGATTATCGCCCAGGTTCCGGTTCACCCTGAGAAGCAAGACGATAATCAGGACACCCTTATCGATCTGGAGAAAGGGCGCCTGCTCTGGGGCAATGAACAATCGCAGCTCACCGCTATACAGAAGTTCATCAGCCAGCCACAGCATCACCCGGATTTTCTGGCTCGCTTGCTCAGTGGCAGCCAGACAAAAGCCCTGTCGCATGTGCATCGCCTGAAAGGTGTGACTGGCAACCTGTGCATGCCGGGTATCCATCACTGCATGAAAAAACTGGAACAAGCGTTACAGCGTGACGAAAATACGGTTCCACTGTTTACTCAATACCGCGAGATGTTTAATGCCATTACGCTGCTGCTCACTTCGGTAGAAGATTTCTCTGCTGAACCTGAGCATCAAACAGCGACAACCCTCAACCATGACGATATAAGGAAAATCATTCAGCAACTGGAACAGGGCGAGATGCCGGACTGCGCTTTTTCAGCGGTTAAATCCCAGCTCCCTGCAGAACTGGCAATGGATGTGGAATCGGCCATGAGCGATTTTGAATTGGATCGAGCAGCCACGCTGCTAAATAACTATCTCGTCAGCCAGCAGGCAGTGGAGGCATAACATGGATGAACGTAAAACCCTTCTGGTTGTGGATGATGAACCCGCCAATTTACAGGTGCTGAAAAACATTCTGGCATCGGATTACCGCCTGCTATTCGCCAGAGACGGCAGCCGCGCCATTACACTTGCCAACACAGAAAAACCCGATTTGATCCTGCTGGATATTATGATGCCAGGCCTGTCCGGCTATGAGGTTATTCAACAGCTTTCTGCCGCACCGGACACCAAACACATTCCAGTGATCTTCGTGACCGCGCTGTCAGACACTAAAGATGAAACACAAGGTTTTGAGTTGGGCGCGGTCGATTTCATCACCAAACCCGTCAGCCCGCCCATTGTCCGGGCCCGTGTGAAAAATCAGCTGTCGCTGGTCAAAATGGATGAGCTGAAATCAACACGGCTTGCCGTGGTTCAGAAACTGAGCAGAGCAACAGAATACAAAGATAACGAAACAGGCCATCACGTTATTCGCATGAGCCATTACGCATATACCATTGCAAGGGCCGCAGGTTACAGCCCGGCGTGGTCGGAAACCCTGCTGCATGCAGCACCCATGCATGATATCGGCAAAATTGGTATCCCGGATCATATTCTGCAAAAGAAAGGGGCGCTGTCTGGTGAAGAATGGAAAATCATGCAGCGCCACACCCTGATAGGGGCAGAAATTTTGGGCAATGACACCTCAGAACTGATGCAAATGGCCAAAAACATCGCCGTTTATCACCATGAAAAGTGGGACGGCACAGGCTACCCTTACGGTTTACAGACAGACGCCATTCCCATTGAAGCACGTATAACAGCCATTGCCGATGTATTTGATGCACT
Organism: Photobacterium sp. 2_MG-2023; assembly: GCF_030547675.1. Classification (NCBI taxonomy): domain Bacteria; kingdom Pseudomonadati; phylum Pseudomonadota; class Gammaproteobacteria; order Vibrionales; family Vibrionaceae; genus Photobacterium; species Photobacterium sp. 2_MG-2023. Next base: position 30,014 of record NZ_JAUOQQ010000024.1, on the reverse strand, counting down.
GACAAGTCAACGTCCTTACAAGCCGGCCTGGAGCATTGAAGATGCTTCTGACTATATCTGTAAAAATAGTGGCACTCACTTCGACCCGATTCTTGTCGAGGCCTTTAACCGTTGCCTGCCAGAATTACTTGATTTTAAAAAGAAGTGGCCAGAATAATATCCGCAGAGAAAATGATTCATCAAACCTGTCCGATGCATTCTTTGATAAAAGAAAAGCAGTATCATGCTATGCCATTACACATGAAAAAAGGCAAATAATATATTGCCGACAGTTGCCACATATAAATTAGGCTACCCTAATTTATATAAGCCTTAAATTTCATAACCTTATGTAACGGTATATTTGATTCACCAAAATGAGACTCCCACAGCATTTTCATCATTTCGAACACCATAAAAGCGAAAAACTGACATTCAAATGTTAAAGAACACGGCATTATATGAAATTATAATTGTTAGGAAATGTTGTTAACTGATGAAGCTTTGCATCTGTGAATTTGTAACTACAGCTATCGCAATGAAATGCGATGCGATAAACAGGCAAGTGGTGCGTAAATAATGTACTGCGTACAATGCGGTGTTCGAACACTGGATAAACCTGACGGTACTCCGGTAGAAATGTGTAAAAAATGTACTGAGGGCGAACAATCGCAGTCTCACGACTCGCTGCGCTCGAAATACTCACTCAAATTCAGGCTGGCAATAGGTTTTCATGCCCTTTACGCGATTATCTGGCTGATATGGGGCATCGTTTCAGGTTTTCAGGCCGCCATCGACGGCATCATGAACATTGAAACCAACAATTTCTCTATGGTGCTGCTGGCTGTGTTGATGATAGTGCTTCACCTCACTGCCGGATACGGACTATTAATCCGCCATCCCTGGGCTGAAAAAGCCACTATGTTGTTTGGCTGCATACTCTTTTTCTTCTACCCATGGGGAACAGTGGCCGGTTCTACCTTAATATATTCGCTGATCCAACTCCGTTACGACTACACGCTCACGTCAAAGTTCTTCCGTAAGCTTTATCGCTAGAAGCTGTTCTGCGAGATGGAATGCAATTCTCACGGTCAGTGCTTCCTTTTCTTGTCTTAGGCCGAAATTTTCGTACACTGGTCGGCTTTTTAGTTGTCAGGAGGAAGTATGTACATAGGTTTCGACTACGGCACAGCCAACTGCGCTGTTGCTGTTATGGAGAATGGTCAGCCAAGGTTGCTTCCCCTTGAAGGCGACAGCTTTTTCATTCCTTCAACGCTTGCGGCACCAAGCCGCGAGGCCGTCAGCGAGGCGCTATTTCGTCACTATGACATCAAACCCGCTGATAAGATTGGAGAGCAATTACTGCGTCGTTCGATCTCTGCCAACAAAGACGACGACATCATCGTTGATGCGCATGCCTTACAGTTTGGTCAGCAGGCGCTGGACACCTACCTCAATGATCCTGATGAAGTGTATTACGTCAAATCACCCAAATCCTTTCTTGGTGCTTCCGGTTTACATGACATCCAGCTGAGTCTGTTTGAAGATCTGGTCTGTGCCATGATGGCAAATATCAAACACCGCAGTGAAAACCAGTGCGGTGAGAGTATTACGCAGGCTGTTATCGGTCGCCCTGTCAACTTTCAGGGTACAGGCGGAAGTAAGGCTAACCAGCAGGCCGAGAGTATTCTGCGCCGGGCAGCAACGCGTGCTGGCTTCAAAGCGATAGAATTCCAGTTCGAGCCTGTGGCTGCCGGTCTGGAATACGAGAGCCAGTTGCAAGAAGACAAAACCGTACTGGTGGTCGATATTGGTGGTGGTACCACCGACTGCTCCGTGCTGCAAATGGGGCCGGGCTGGTTAAATAAAGAAGACAGAACAGAAGGATTACTGGCTCACAGTGGCAGCCGCGTTGGCGGAAACGATCTGGATATCGCCCTCGCCTTCGAGCGTATCATGCCTTTGTTTGGCAAGCACAGCACCAACCAGCGCGGACTGGCAGCGCCGATCAGCCAATTCTGGAACCCGGTGGCGATCAACAATGTGGCCGCGCAAAGTGATTTTTACGCCAGCGCGAACTTAGCCGTGCTGCAACAGCTCGTGCGGGATTCCGCAGAACCTGCTTTGCTGCAAAGACTGCTGCAGGTCTACCACCATACTTTAGGTCATCAATTAGTGCGTGAAGCCGAACTGCTGAAAATCGCGTTGTCCGAATCATCCAGTGCCAGTACTGAGATCCGCATCGGACAGGAAACACTGTCGATCAGCTGTACCAGCCATGAACTGGCAGAGGCGGTCAGCAGCAACGCGGAGAAAATCAGCAGTCTGATCAATGAAGCTTTGTCTCAGGCGGAATGCGCACCGGACGTTATCTTTATGACAGGTGGCAGTGCCCGCTCCCCCATGTTACGCCAGCTTATCGAGCAACGCCTGCCCGGTGTGCCGATCGTGGCCGGTGATTATTTTGGTTCGGTCACCGCTGGCCTGAGTCGCTGGGCGGAGTTCTGCTTTCGGTGATCAGCAATTATCAGACCGGCAATTAACAAAAAGAAAACGGATGCAAATCAGACAAGCTACTGAGTCCGAGATGAACTCAGTGTATATGATGGGCTATGACGCCTGGGGCGATGAAATGCCCCAGGCTGAGTATCTGACCGCCTGCAAACGCAGCTGGAAATACACCGCTGGCCAGTGGTACGTGCTGCCAGAAGCTGATATGCCTGTCGCTTCTCTGATTCTGTACCGTCATCAGTTTGGTCTGGAAGACGGGCAAGCAGGAATAGGTTCGATAGCAACGTCGCCAGCGCATCGCCGGCAAGGCTATGCCAGTCAGCTAATTCTCGACATTGTCCGTCATCTTTTCTCAAGCACAACGACAACAACGGTTTTTCTTCACCGCGACATCGACACCACCTTTTATGAAGCACTCGGCTTTGAGCGGATCAACAGCCAAAGCGATTGCCTGTTCATCACCCGTTCGCCAGACATTACCCTGCACACTTACCCAAGCTACTTCTGAATCGCCGCCCTTTGCATGTGCAATAAACACCAACTTGTGTACAATGAACTATCTTATAATCCATATATCCACCTCCATATCATGTATACATATTGTGTGAACATTGATAACAGAGACATGCAATAAAGGAAAAGGGGTAAGCAATGACCTGGAATGTCTATCTTTCTGGTGAAATCCACACCGACTGGCGGGAACAAATCATTAAAGGCTGTGAGGCAAGAGATCTCAATGTTGTGTTTACTTCAGCCGTTACAGATCACGACAGCAGTGACGCTGCAGGTGATGGTTTAGGGGCTGAATCTAACAGCTTCTGGCGCGACCATAAATCGGCCAAGGTCAATGCGATTCGGATACAGAAACTGATCAAACAATGCGACGTGGCCGTCATCCGTTTCGGTGATAAATACAAGCAGTGGAATGCCGCGTTTGATGCCGGATATTGTGCCGCACTGGATAAACCCTACATCACACTGCACAGCGAAGACATTGTCCATCCGCTCAAAGAAGTGGATGCCAGCGCCAATGCCTGGGCGACAGATCCAGCACAAGTAGTTGATATTTTAGATTATTTACTGAATCAAAAATAAAGCCTGCACCCGACACAATCACACCGATTGTGTCGGGTAAATTGCTTTACTAGCGCAGGCGCTGGCCAGAAATGGCAGGATGATAAATAGGCTGAACGACATTACCGGCCGGATCGGTACAATGAAAACTGCGCGCACCATCACTGTGATCGTGCGGTGTGTCCAGCAACGGCACGCCTTTGGCTTTGAGAAACACGAACCAGGCTTGCAATTCTTCTTTGCTGTCCACTATGAACCCGAAATGATCAAGGGACTGATTGTGATTCTCCTGCGGTTCATACGCCCTGCTCAGTGACAAGTTGTCATTACCGCAACTGAGGTAAATCAGGTTATCGCTCGCTTTTCTTAGCACTTCCATACCCAGTATCTCGGTATAGAAACGGATACACTCCTCAAAGGGATATACCGCTAGTGCTAAATGTCGTAATCCGTTCAAAGGTTTTGGTCTCTCAGCCATATTCAGCCACTCCGTGTGCAATAATTTTATTCATTGTATACAATGAGAGACCAAATATTCAAACGAAGAACAAGTTGTTCCTCAAACCGACAAAAAAGGAAGTGCGCTTTATGTTTTGTATTGTTGTGAAAAATTCAGTCAAAGCAGGGTTTCGAGACCAGTATCTCTCGATCATGAAGGAAAACGCCAAGGCTTCGGTAGAGAATGAAGAAGGCTGCCTGGTGTTCGATGTGCTGTCAGCTCAGGACAACGACCACTGCTTCTACCTGTATGAAATCTACACCAGTGAAGACGCACTTGCAGCGCACAAACTGACACCGCATTACCTGGAAAGCCGCAAGCACTTAGCCGGGTTAATCGACGACCAATCTGTCATCCGCTGCGATGTGGAGCATCGCAATTTCCAGCGGTAAACACCTACATAGCTGTGCCCGTTATCCTGTGAGCACGAATTGATGAAGGCAGGTAGGTAAAACACCTGTCTTCATCAATACAATGAAGCTCAAATCCGCACCATCCGGAAAAACCTGCATACTGTCCTCTCTTTGGTCGCCTTAGTAACACACCCCATGAACAGACTCATTACTAAAAGAAGCAAGGTGGATTATGAAAGGCGTTACCTGTTTATCCCTCACCCTGATGTGTGGCTTTATGGTATCGGCAGCAGCGAACGCGGGCTGTGGTAAAATGCAAGCCCAGTGCATTGTGTTCGAGCACGGTGAAACAACGCCGGTCAGTTGCTCCATTTCGGTCTGTGCCAATACCAGCGAGTTTGATACCTATTGGACACTCAGCAACGGTTCTGAGATCTCCCATCACATCAACGCAAACACGGCCACCATTAAGGTAAACGGTCAAACCGGATTTGCATTACCTTCAGCCATATTACAAGACAATCTGAGTTGCTACAGCGCCCCCGGCATCAGCAGCATTTATTGTGCGAAAGACATGTTACTTTAGCCTGAGCTATCTAAGACGCACTGAGGAAACATTCAATGCTTTGTATAGTGACCTGCCTATACAATTGACAGTCATCTGTCTGCCGTTCATGCCGTTTGTTGCCTGCCGCTTTTTGCCTGACAAGAGTGCGCTTATACCGATTCCCCGCTTAAACCTTCTGCTTACCTGCCATTTTGCAATAACCAGTTAATGACACACAGCGTTCTGACGCCATTAAATACTGTCATTGGTTGGGGGTTTCTGACCCCTTTTCATCATTATAAGAATCAAGGTGAGTATGAAAAAGGCACTATCTATTATTCTTCTCTCATCGTTATCAGGCTGTGCATCTATGGGCCAGCCAGATCCTGAGATCGGGTTTGAGTCTACAGTTAACCTGAATGGCTACTATTTTTCAGAGAGCAACGGCAATGTTCTGGAAAATGGGCAGCTGGTCAAAAAGAAAACTTATGCCTATATAAAATTCAATAGCTTAGAAGAAAATCAGCTGACGTACATCGTTGCCACGTCTCCGGCTGTAAACGGCATTGTCCGGGGCGATGCGATCAGTACCCGAGTGACCAGTAATTACAGTGTGGATAATAACCACAGCGATCAAGGTTACCGAATCAGCTTCTACCAGCAAAAAGGGAACATGCACCTTGATTACGTGCTGAATGCAGACATCAATGGCGTTATTGAAGATTTTACTTTCCAGCCGCTGTGATCTGACACACTGACAGCTTACTGCTGATAATGTAATCAACATTTTTCGTTTAATGGACTAGATATGACGTTGGGGAATTATGCGCACTATTAAATTTTCAGCCCTGTTTGCCGCTGTGTATTTACTGATGACCACTCATGCTCATGGACAGTCCGTTTCAACCTCTGTCGCGCCCTCTTTGCTGGGAAAGCGAACCGTTGATGACGTATTAGCGACTTACGGCCACTTGTCTGAAATGCGGTTGAAATACAGATTTCGCCAGGCCAATGTGAGCTATCCGCCTGAGAAAATTGCGCTGCTTGGCCTGAAAGAAGAAAAAGTCCTGGAGCTATGGGCGTTTGATCAGCAGGGGCGACGCCATTTTATCTACAGTTACCCTGTCACAGCGGCGAGCGGCAAAGCAGGGCCAAAACTCAAAGAAGGCGACCGTCAGGTGCCGGAAGGTACCTACAAAATCATCGGCCTCAATCCGAACAGCCGTTTCCACTTGTCGATGAAGCTTAACTATCCCAACAACTTCGATCTCAAATACGCCGCGCTAGAAGGCCGGCAATCACCGGGTTCCAATATTTTCATTCATGGCAAAGCCGACTCCATTGGTTGTCTTGCTATCGGCGACAGCGCGGTGGAAGAATTATTTACCCTGGTGGGGAAAATCGGCAAAGACAATGTCGAAGTGGTAATTGCCCCGCATGATCCACGGAAAAACCCGATCCGCCCTGTACCCGACACCTCCCCGGCCTGGATCTCAGAGTTGTATGCATCGATTGAAAGCGAATTTTCCCGCTTTGAATATTAAGCAGGCAAATAATACTCCCAGAGCGGAGCGCTATCATAACTGCCAATGAAATCTGTTGCGCACTGGAATAAGCCACCATAAACTCCTGGCGACAAATTAAAATTAAGTGGCTTATTTCAAGGATTATTATGAGCACGGAATTACGCTCTCATTGCACTCTGTCTGTCCCCGGCAACCGTGAAATGTCTCCGGCCGACATCTTCCGGCAAATGGCAGACTGGTGTCAGGACAATCAGATCAAACATGATATTTACGGTCAGGGCGATGATCTGCAGCAGTTTGAAACCAAAGTCGCCGATCTTCTGGGCTACGAAGCCGGCCTGTTCGTTATCTCGGGTACAATGACCCAACCTACTGCGCTGCAACTGGCCTGTATGGCACGCAAAAACCCTATTGTGGCCATGCATCCCTCCAGTCATATTTACCTGCATGAAGCGCAAGGCTATCTGCTGCAGCAACGCTTTACCGTTCTGCCTGTCGGCAACCCTTATCAAATCTGGTCTTTGGCCGATCTGCAGGAATGGCCGGACGATATTGCTGCCGTGCTGTATGAACTTCCCATGCGCGAAATTGGCGGTCAGCTGCCTGAATGGGACGATTTAAACGCTATCAAAGCCCATTGTCGCGAGCAGGGTATTCATCTGCACATGGACGGCGCCAGATTGTGGGAAGCCAAAGCCTGGTATGGCCGTGAGTACAGCGAGATTGCGGATGGTTTCGATTCAGCTTATGTCTCTTTATACAAAGGCATTGGCGGATTAGGCGGCTCTATGCTGCTGGGCGATCAAGCATTGATTAAAAAAGCTCGCCTCTGGATGCAACGCCAGGGCGGTAATGTATTTCGCCGCACACCGTATTCGGTTTCCGCGGCGATGCAGTTCGATCAGCGCCTGGCGCTGATGCCAGCCTTGTTCGATCGTACTCAGCAGCTCTACCGCATACTGAAAGATTACCCGCTGTTAACGCCAAACCCGGCTGCGCCACAGGCCAATATGCTGCATCTGTATCTGCCCGTCAGTGCCGAAAAAGCCAGTGTCATTCGCGACAGGCTGGCGACAGAGCAGAAAATCTGGCTGGGAAATCCGCAACAAGCGGCCTTACCTGAGCAATCATTCCTCGAATGGTATGTCGGCGACAATTTGCTTAACCTGAGCGATGACAAGCTGCGCGAAATCTTAAGCTGGCTATCCGGCGAATTAGTCAGCTAATTAAAAAGCGGCTCCCTACGCTGCATAATCAGCGCAGGGAGCCACTTGGCCATAGTGAAATTATGCCTTGCTATTAGCGGATGATTTTTCGCTTTGGAGGTAATCCAGTGTCATTCGGGTTAAACGCTGCTTCTCTTCCTCGCAGATAAAACTGGCCTGAATCGCATTGAGGGTAAACTGCGCGATCTCTTCCTGCGTCATAGGATGAGCATCGGCCACCGCCTGAAAATTATCTGTCATATACCCACCAAAATACGCCGGATCGTCAGAATTGATGGTGACACACAGGCCTTTGCGCAACAGTTCGACGATATTGTGATCTTTCATGTCTTCGAACACCTTGAGTTTTAAGTTCGACAGCGGGCACACGGTTAACGGCACCTGCTCCCGCACTAAACGCTCAACCAGAGCTGCATCTTCAACACAACGAATGCCGTGATCCACCCGGGTCGCCCCCAGCAGATCCAGGGTATTGGTAATATTTTCCGGTGGCCCTTCCTCACCGGCATGGGCTACAGTCAGAAAACCTTCTGCCAGCGCTTGCTGAAATACCGCATTGAATTTCTCCGGCGGATTGCCCTGCTCTGAAGAATCCAAACCCACTCCCACTATTTTGTCTTTATGCGACAACGCCTGACTGAGCGTGGCAAAAGCAGAGTCCTGATCGAGATGGCGCAGGAAACACATGATCAGCTGGCTGGAAATACCCAGTGTTTCCCTGCCCTGCTCCAGTGCGCGGTGAATGCCCTTCACCACAGTATCGAAGGCAATACCCCGCTCGGTATGGGTTTGCGGATCAAAGAAGATCTCTGTGTGTACCACGTTATCGGCTTTACAGCGCAACAGGTAGGCCCAGGTTAAATCGTAAAAATCCTGCTCGTGGATCAGTACGTTTGCGCCCTGGTAATAAATATCCAGAAAAGACTGCAGGTTGTGGAACTGGTACGCCGCACGCACTTCATCAGGTGAATGAAACGGAATCGCAATCTGGTTTCTTTCGGCCAGTGCAAACATCAGCTCAGGTTCCAGCGAGCCTTCAATATGCAGGTGTAATTCCACTTTCGGTAAACCAGTAATAAAAGATGTCATAAGGTGCTCTTAATCAGGTTCTCAATACGTTGACTGGGATGATTAACAGCTTTTCTGCAGCAAAGGAGAATGGGTATTCCGACCATGACAAAGAGAAAAGCGATTAATCGACTTAACTCTTCGTAATCAGAATTTTACGGATTCTGGTAGAGACCCCCACACCCTATCAGTGGGGTTATACGAAGCGGGTTGTATCGGTTTACGCTAAACCGATGACCACAACGGGACAAACTTTCTCATATCATCTGCCGGCTTGCAAGCCGTGCCAGCCAACACCCGGTCTGCAAACCCATACAGGAAGGCAACTTATTACAGGTTCTGGTTACTGGTTTCTGGCAAAAATGACGGGGAAAACGTCACAATGAAAAATGCGCCCCGTTCGCAGAGGCGCAGCGGTAATATTACTCTTTCTCTTCTTTAGAAAATTCTTCGCTGGCTTTTTGCCAGGCTTCACTCAGGCTGTCATAGGCACCGGAAAAGCCTTCTTTGACATGATCCCAGGCGCCGGCTGAGCTGCTTTTCATACTGCCATACCATTCAGCCAGTTTCACTCGCTGTTCCTGCATAGATTTGAGACTTTCTCTGGATTTCTCACGGGCTGCCTTATCCATATCATCCCAGTCGTCTTCTATCTGGGTCTGCAACTGCTCAATATGTTTATCCAGGCTGTCGATGCCCTCTTTCGTCGCCTTCATGGCTTCGTCTTTTTGCTCTGCAGAGTAGTTTTTCAGTGACTCCAGCAAATCCTTCGTTTCTTTGTTCACCTGCTCAGCTGATGTCACTGCTTCTGCTTCTTCTTTTTCGTGATGGGCCGCAGTGACTACACCAGGCAACAGCCCGATAGACACCACTAGTGCACATACTGAGGCATAACGACGAACTACACTCACTTTCATATTTCCTCCAAGCGTCGTGATATGAATGAAGAATCAGACCTAAAGTATGGCCGATCCCGAATAACATTGTGTTCATTCACTGTCAGGATACGGTTCACTGGCGAATCCTAACGGATGTTCCATACTTTATAGCACTGGTTTCAACAATGAAAAACAATAAGTTATGGATGAGAACAATAGCACTTTATTGAATCTGCGCACCATTGAGCCTTCTGACTTTAAGCAACTTGCTGCATTGGAAGATCTGGTTTTTCCTGATGTGGGCGGTGCCTGGCCAAAATCTACCATTCAAGGGCTGGTCAAACATTTTCCCGACGGGCAAATCTGCATTGAGGACAAGGGGAAAATCATTGCCGCAGCACTGACCATTAAAGTCAGCTACAACCGCTATTCCCTGAACCACACGTATCTGGATATAGTCGATGCCAACAATGTGGCCTGTCACAACCCGAGCGGAGATGCGTTGTATGGACTGGACGTATTTGTCCATCCGGATTATCGCGGCCTTCGCTTAGGGCGTCGCTTATACGAAGCCCGTAAGGAGCTCTGCCGGGCCAACAACCTCAAAGCCATTCTTGCCGGCGGACGCATTCCGGGTTATCACAAGTATGCGGATGAAATGCATGTTTCTGAGTATATTGCCAAGGTCAAACGCCGTGAAATTCATGACCCGATACTCTCGTTTCAGCTTGCCAATGATTTCGATGTAAAACGCCTGATGAACCGTTATCTCCCTGAAGATGCGAAGTCCAAAGGCTATGCCACATTGCTTGAATGGGACAACATTTTCTACGAAGAAGATATCTCGATCCATCAAACCGAAAAAACACTGATAAGGTTGGGCATAGTGCAGTGGCACATGCGTCGGGTCGTGTCGGTCGACGACCTGATGAATCAGGCCGAGTTTTTTGTTTCTTCTTTATCCAAATATCAGTCCGATTTTGCATTGTTCCCTGAGTTTTTTAATGCGCCGCTGATGGGGTTAGCCAGAGACAAAGACTCGGTTGAGGCCATTCGCTATCTCAGCCAGTTCACTGAAGAAATCCGTCAGCGATTTTCTCAGCTGGCTGTCACGTATAACATCAACATCATTGCCGGCAGTATGCCTTACCTGAAAGGTGACAAGCTATATAACGTCTCATACCTGCTGCACAGAGACGGGGACATTGACGAGCAATATAAAATTCACATCACGCCGCACGAAGTCAGAGACTGGGTCATAGACGGAGGCGATAAAGTCAAAGTCTTCGACACCGATGCCGGGCGGATTGGTATTCTGATTTGCTACGATGTCGAGTTTCCCGAACTGGGCAGGCTACTGGCCGATCAGGGAGTCCAGATTCTGTTTGTCCCTTTCTGGACAGATACTAAAAACGGCTATCTGCGGGTACGTATATGTGGTCAGGCGCGGGCGATTGAAAACGAGTGTTATGTCGCGCTGGGTGGCAGCGTCGGCAACCTTCCCCGGGTCGATAATGTTGACATCCAATATGCCCAGTCTGCAGTGTTTTCTCCCTCCGATGTGTATTTCCCGCACGATGCGATCATTACGGAAGCCAATGCCAATACCGAAATGATTATTTTCGCCGATGTCGACTTGTCAAAATTAAAACTGTTGCACAACGAAGGCTCTGTCACTAACCTAAAGCATCGGCGCTTGGATCTTTATAAAATGAAGACAAAAAAGCGTAACAAAAAGAAACATTAACCAATGTTTTTCACAGGAAGTGGCCATGTTACGAACTATTCGACAGACAGTGCTCATTCTTGGAGCACTGTCTGCTTTTTCCGTTTCAGCTCAGAGTGCTGTCAAACCCGGCTTGTCAGGTAATGTCAGTATAAACCTGGGCTGGTTTAAGAACGACTCCCACCTGAGTACCGAGCAGTCTTCCGTACTCAGTTCACTGGACGAATCCGGCACGGACGAAGAAAAAAATCTGCCCCTGCCCATGTGGGATTTACAGCTGGGTGTCACACCAAATACTGCGCTGTATTTCAAATCAGCACTGGGGGGTATGGCGAGCAGTTTATATATGCAGGCTGGCCTTACTCAGTATTTGAGCGACGGCTCCAGCTTAGGCATTGGCGTTATTCCCGGCTTTTTTGACAACGAAGTGTGGGATGACCCTTTTCTGACCGGAACACCAAGACAGGAAACCAAGCGCTCAATCCGGGGCGCAGTGCTGGACTATAACCGCATTGCGGGAACCAATGTGTCACTGGAGCTGGCTGCGGGTAAACGAAAAATCGACGATGAGCGCAGCGGAACCAGCTATAGCTCGGCGACACAAGACGCGCTGGTTCGTGAAGGCGATCTTTTCTATGCCGCACTGAGTCAAAAACTGGATTTAAATCGTCAGTTTGGTATCGACTGGAAAATTCACTACATCGATGACAGCGCGGAAGGTAGTGCGATAGCGAACAATCGCTATGGTGTTGAGCTGACAGCCCGGCAACGGATCGATCGCTATATTGTGATGCTGGGTGCCAGTGCGGCATGGATTGACTATGACGAGGCCCATCCCATTTTTAACCAGATCCGGGATGACAACCAATACGGTTTTTCCGCAACCTTGATCTACCTGGCCCCGTTTAACTGGCGAAACGCCAGTGCTATTGCCCGGGCTGGATTCGATAACCTGACATCCAATATTGATTTTTATGAAGAAACTCAGAACCTGTACAGTATAGGGCTGGCCTATTCGTTTTAATCACATTACACACGATGGCAGCCTGCGCTGCCATCGTGTGATTCATAACCGGCTAGCTTTTTTTCGCAAACCACCCTTTCATTACCGACTTGGCGTTTGCCCATTTAAGCTTATCCTTGATGTCATTCAGTGTGGTCAGTTCATTCTGATAGGCAACCGCAATCGGCCAGCGCTGGCCTTCCACTTCCAGAACCAGTGAAGGAAAGCCCGACACACCCAATGCTGCCGCGTGTTCTATGTCTTTCTGAAGTAATGCGTCAACCTCAGCACCGGTAATGTCTGTCATGAAACGCGCAACGTCCAAACCCAGTTCAGCAGCCAGTCTGGCGTGGGTCTGGTAGTCAGAAGGATTCATTGCTCTCAGGTAATAGGCCTGCTGAATCGCCTCTGTCATTGCATACTCCTGTCCCTGTTTTTTTGCGGCAAGAACAGCCCGACAGGCAGGGTACGTCGACCGGCGCGGCTGGCACTGTGTCCAGAATTCATGATTAAATTCCGTCCCCAGCTGGCTGGTTATCCGACGCCAGGTCAGCTGCAACATTTGCTGCATCTCTTCCGGCATGGGCTGATCACTGTCAGGAGCCAGGCCACCCAACACACAGCGGATTTCCACATCAGCCGGTAACTGAGCTTTGAGCCGCTGAAAAGCAGGACGATAACCCCAGCACCAGCTACACATAGGATCATGAACGTAATACAAAATAGCGCTCACACATTTCTCCTGACTGAGGCTTATAAAAAATTTCTAACCGTTCATTCTAAAGATATCATGGCTATACGCCAGCTTTATCTGGAATTATACCGCTCTGCTTTGATTACTTCTGCTTATCAGACGATTACTGCTTCTGACGTATCTTAGCCATTTGATGTGAATACAAGGTTGCAGCATCCTGTTCTGTTAACTGTAAATTAAACTGCGTGGTCAGAAGCTGATATAACATGGTGTTGTCACTGATATCGACAGTTCTCTCTTGCCCTGTCTTATCTTCATATTCAAAGTAGGTCAGGTTTCGGATCAGATACCGCCGATTCTCAAGAATCCGCGATACCACCAGATGATTCACAAATACGGCGTCAGGAGCTTGATGACTGTAAAAATGGCTGATTGTGCAATCCGATTCCAGGTATTCTGCAAAATCAAAGCGATACAGTGTTACTACTTCATCAGAGTTTGTGGCCATCACCAGCATGCCGCCACGGTTGTCTGATTCCACGCTGTACTGGTATCTGACATCAGGCTGAGGCAGGTTGGTATCCAGGGAAATAATCTGTCTTGGGTTCATTATCCCGAACCCGGCATCAATCAGATACTGCTTATCGCGCAGGGTGAGTAAGGTTAAGCGATGAGAACGACCATTGTCCGGGTTACCGTTGAGCATCACACGACCAATCAGAGGGCGGACATCAAAGCCCAACTGTTTCAGCACCAAAAATAAGACCTTGTTGTGCTCGAAACAATACCCGCCGCGGCGTTGCACTACCAAACGATGAAACAAAGCGTCTGGTTCCAGGCTTAATTCATGCTTCAGAATAACATTCGTACTGGAAAACGGATAACGTGCCAAATGGGCAGCTAGCAGAGATTGCAGCCATTCCAGGCTGATTTGCGGCTCATTAATACCCAGGCTTTGCAGATATTGATCGATGAGACTTTTCATTTAATCGCTCCGTTGAATCAGATTTGATAACGCCACGATAAAACCTCAGGTTAACTTGAGGTCAAGCATTAATTTATTGCGAAGACCTCTGGTGCCGCTCATCACAAACCCGCTGAATCAGTGCACTGCCCGGTTTTTAGTGTCACTTGATATCGACAGGTAACTGCTCCAGCACATGCCGTTTCCTATCGTCAACGCGATCACTGAACTGACTCAGTAAAATGCTGAGTTTCGGACTGATACGCATCTGACAAAAAGGTTTCTGCGGATTGCTGTAAAAATAATTCTGGATTTCATGCCGTGATGGCTGAAACGCATCAAAGCGCAGGGCCTGCGTTAAGATAGGCTGTTCGAATTCCGGTTGAAGAGCTTTGAGACAAACCTGTGCGGCACGTTGCTGGTCAGGACTGAACGCATAAACAGCCGAGCGGTATCTGTGGCGCAAGGCATGGTTCGACGTACAGCTGTGAGTATAAAGGTGAATCTGAATCAGGGTATAAAGATCGATCCTGGCAGGATCAAAGCGTAATAAAATCCCTTCAGACATCTCTTCGTGTCCCTGAGCTGACAACCAGCCCTGATCGACTTCGCCAACGCCTTTCAGCGACCGAAACACAGCCTCCGTACACCAATGGCAACTTCCGCCCAGACCGACAGTTTCCATCCAGTGCCTCCTGCTTTATCCATTCGACTTTGGTAATTGGACTCCTTCAGGCAGGAAATGGTTTCACCGACAGCAGCATCTTGCCGATTTCTCTGCGCAATTTATGTAATCAAATGTTGCACTCGCTGCGACAGCCAGCCATTTTTCGCCGATAGAACAACACAGTAGCAGGCCGAAATGACTCTGGCGGGAAGCAATCAACAACCGTCTCTGAAACGGTTAGCAGGCTGGAAAGTAAAGAGGTTTCAGCACTGTGCTCTATTGGCCGGATGAGCACTTTATGGTCTGACGGACTACAGGAAGGCTGTCCCCGGGCAAGGCTGCCCGGGGATGTGTTCTTTTCTAATGCAGTTAACGCTGTTCGCGCTGCTGTTTCTTGCGTGTCAGCTTTTCCTGCCGACGGGCTTCGATAATATTTTTAGCATCACCGCCAACGTGTTGTTCACCACGCTGTGCTGCCAGCTGAACCTGCTTCTCACGCTCGCGAAAACGGGCTTTCTGCTCGTCAGAATGTTTATCAAAACATTTCGGGCAGCTTACGCCTTTTTCAAATTGCACACTCTGCATATCCTGCTCTGTGATCGGTAAACGGCAGGCGTTACACATGTCATAAGAGCCTTTTTCCAGCTGGTGATTTACCGTGACACGACCATCAAAGACATAGCACTCGCCTTCCCACAAACTCTCTTCGGCAGGCACCTCTTCCAGGTATTTCAGGATACCGCCTTCCAGGTGATAAACCTCATCAAAACCCTGCTCTTTCAGGTAAGCGGTGGATTTTTCGCAGCGGATACCCCCGGTACAGAACATCGCCACTTTCTTGTGTTTAGCCGGGTCCAGGTTCTCTTTCACGTACTCCGGGAACTCGCGGAAAGTCTCTGTCTTCGGGTTGACAGCGCGTTTGAAAGTGCCTACTTCGATTTCATAGTCATTACGGGTATCGACGACGAAAACGTCCGGGTCAGCAATCAGCTCGTTCCAGTCTTTTGGCTTCACATAGGTGCCGACAACATGGCGAGGGTCAATACCCTCTACACCCATGGTCACTATCTCTTTCTTCAACTTAACCTTTGAGCGGTTGAACGGTTGATGATCGTCGAATGACTCTTTGTACACTATGTCTGTTAAGCGAGAGTCCGTCTTAAACCAGGCCTGCAGAGCGTCAATGTTTTCGCGCTTGCCGGCAACTGTGCCGTTAATACCCTCTTTAGCAAGCAGTAACGTACCGCGAACCTGATTCTCTTCCATCAGGTTCTGTAATGGCTCACGAAGGGCTTCAAAATCTTCCAGTGCAACAAACTTATACAGTGCACAAACTACATATTGGGACATCGTTTTTCCTCAGTGCGGACTGGATCGTAAATCCAGAGCATTGTTCTATACATCAACGGGTAGCGTTTGCTGACCCTGCTACTTGTTCTCGCAGCAATACCCAGCCAACCAGTTTCAGGCTGATACCGGTTGGCCAAAAGACTCGTCATTCACAGTTTTACTATGACTGCACCTACAGACAGCATACAAAAGTGAATAAGCGCGGCATTATAGCCAAGTCTGTCCGCATAAAACACACATTTAGAATATGGTTAATTTATACGGTTATCTCGGGTCTATACCTTTGAGGGCGCTTTTCTTGAAATTCTTGAACTATGGCCCTATCTATAAAACCACATCTAGTTAGTTGGAGAACGACATGCTCACTTGGGAAAAAGTTATTGAACACGCAACCAAAGGCGATATCGTGCCTCCCCGCCGCGTTGAAAAGGCCGAAGAGGAATGGCGCCAGCAACTGACTGACGATGAATACTACATTACGCGCCAGAAAGGTACGGAAAGACCGTTTAAGTCAGAAATGTGTGAATTGTTCGAGCCGGGGGAATACGCCTGTGTCTGTTGCGGCAATATGCTGTTTGACGCCGGGGAAAAATTTGACTCCGGTTCAGGCTGGCCATCTTTCACACAACCGGTAAGCGTCAATGCTATCAATTATCTGATGGACACCTCGCACGGCATGCAGCGAATTGAAACCGTCTGTGCTGTCTGCGATGCTCATCTCGGTCATGTCTTTCCTGACGGCCCGGCACCCAGCGGACTGCGGTACTGCATGAATGCCGTTGCCCTGAAGAAAGTCAGTCTGTAACTACACTTGCCCGATACCAGTCGGGCAAGTTATTTATATTTATCCCAGGCCGCCCTGAACGCTTTTTTCATTGAATCAAACGCTTCTTCAGCACCCTGCCGTAATTCTCCCCATGCCTCTTCGCTGGCATGTTTCACTTCGTCCAGTTTCTTTTCCGCTTCTGCTTTTCTGGTTTTCAGTTGTTGAATTTCATCACGATATTTTTCTTTCAGCTCTGCGCCTGAGTGCTGAGCTTTTGCTTCCAATTTGTCGATTTCTGCATTGATCTCTTTCATTTGTGCGCTGAGCTTTTCTACAAATGCTTTTCTGTCCATCTCATACTCTCTCAAAGTGGGTGGCTCACAGTTGCGGCCAGTGAATCGTAGATAAATGAATTGCAGATATAAGCATAGTTGCTTAACAGCGTTCTGTTAGTGTCATTCCGGAATATAAAAGGGGAACACTTGCAGTACATGTCTGATAGCGCTATAACCCCTCCATAGACGACTCAGGGAGAACAAGGATGATCATCGCACAGTTAGGCAATCCGATACTACGCCAGCAGGCGAAAGCCCTGTCGACTGAACAATGGAAAGAATACGCCCCCTTTTTTACTGACTTAGCATCTCTGATGCTCAGCCACCAGGGAGTAGGTATTGCAGCCCCGCAGGTCAGTGAATCGCTGCGTGCTTTTATCGTTGCCTCTTCTCCGAATGCCCGTTACCCGAATGCGCCGACTATGACGCCAACGCTGATGCTCAACCCTGAGATTTACTGGATGAGCGAGGAGATAGAAAAAGACTGGGAAGGTTGCCTGAGTATCCCCGGTATTCGCGCGCTGGTACCGCGTTCCACCAGAATAAGTGTTGGTTACGAACAGCTTGATGGGCAAAAAGTCCGCTGTGAGTTATCTGGCTTCATCGCGCGGATATTCCAGCATGAGTTAGACCACTTAAACGGTATCGTTTTTCTTGATCGTGCAGACTCGCACGATTACGCCACTGAAGACGAGTACCGTCGGCAACTGGGACTGAACTGAAAGAAGCGGCCTGAGCCGCTTCTTATTCATGATCTGCTATCTTCTCGCCTGGTTTTTCCGTATTTGTCTATTGCTGCCTGACAGAAGCCGAAGGATTATTCTGCTGGTGACTCGCTTTCTTCTGGCCTGGCTTTTCTTGTTGACCATCCAGTGCCGAAGCAGTAATCCGGGTTGGTTTGGCGGGTTTCTTCATGAATAGCAATGCCATCAGGATCAAACTAATTCCCGCCCATTGCAAGAGCCCAAGGCTTTCTCCGACCAGTCCAATACCCAGCAAGACAGCAGTAACCGGGTTCATCAATGAGAACATCGACATCACGTTCGGACCGAGTTTTTTCACTGAACGTACCCAGGCCCAGTAACCAAATGCAGTGTTCAGTAATACCAGCCACAACAGACCGGGTATCGCATCCACAGGCAGCGCAACCGGCGCGCCGGCCACGAACCAAGCGAAGGGAATCAGCATCATGCCACCAAGAACGAGCTGCCAGGCGGCAAAGCTCAGCGCATCGTTAACCGGCCATCGTTTCATCCAGATAGCGGACTGCGAGACCAGAGCTGTGCCAGCCAGAGCGGCCAGGGTGCCAATCGGATCCAAATCTGCAGACGGGTTCAGCAATAAGCCCACTCCAATTAAACCCAGTACCGCTAACACCACTGAGCGAGGGTCCGGTTTTTTACCTTCCCCTATCCACTGCAGTAGCATCATCTGCAACGGCATCGTTGCCCCCAACGTGCCGGCGACAGAGCCAGGCAAGCGGTAAGCAGCGATAAAAAGTAACACAAAGAATGCGGCAATATTGCAAAAGCTCAGCAAGGTCATGCGACTCCAGCTCAGCGGCGGCAGCTTTGGTCGTAGCAAAAGCAACACCAGTCCGGCAGGTAAAGCCCGCCACACAGCCACCCAGTATGGAGACATATCTTGCAGAAACAGGCTGACGGCAGCATAGGTGCTACCCCACAGCATTGGCACTACTAACGCGAGCAGATAGTTCATTTCACTTCCCTTTAAGAATCTTTACATCAAATATCTTTGTATGAAGATAAATTAGTGGCTATTTGCCTTTTAATCAAGTATCTTTTTCGAAAAGTTAATGACATATTTTTGACTCAATGAAGAACGGACAAACACAACCCTATGCAAGATCATGTCGATAAACTATTGATTCAATGGCAGGAACACCGGCCAGACTTGGATTGCTCTCCTATGGGGATCATTGGCCGCATGTATCGGGCCCACAGAATAATGACGGACAGCATCAATGACGTGTTCAAAGGCTACGGGCTGAGCCAGGTTGAGTTTGATATTCTGGCCTCGCTGCGCAGAGCTGGCGAACCCCTTACGCCAACCCAGCTTTATCACACCGTGATGCTGTCTTCCGGGGCGATGACAGCCCGGCTGGATAAACTGACCGACAGAGGGCTGATCTACCGGCAGCCGAGTGACGATGACAGACGCAGCTGTAAGGTGTGGTTAACAGAAGCAGGACAGGCTCTGGTCGACAAAGCCGTCACAGCCCATGTTGCCAATGAGCATCAGATGCTGACGGCCTTAGACAAAGATGAGCAGGCCCAGCTAGCGGGATTATTGCGAAAATGGCTGTTGGCTAACGAGTCAGCATTGAAATAACCTCAATCAGCATTGACGCATTTCATCCTGTATCGCCTGAAACCGCTGTTCAATGTCTGCCAGATCCTGTGGTTCATTCAGGCAATCCTGACTGGAGCGCAGGATCATTTCGGCCTGACGACAAACGGCACTTTGCTGCTCACGCGTTCTGCAGTAACTGGCAATCCGGCCAAGGCTTTCAAGCAAACGGATGGTAACCGCCGTATCGGATTTGCCGTGCTGGCGGATCTGATCAAAAGCGGCGTTGAGTATCCCGGTAAAAGTCAGAGGCGGTTCTTCCAGCCGCAGCTGGCCGTCATCGCCATACCAGCGCGCGGGATGAAATGACCGGCCAGTCAAGGTGCAAAGTACTGCACTGAGTCTGTCAACGCAGGTCATGGCAGTAAAAGGATCATTGATACCCGGTGACAATGCTCTGACGGCCACTTCCACCAACTGATGAACAGCGAATTCAGGATCTTGTTCCGGGGTACGCAATTTCCCGACAATCATGCAATCAAGAAGCTGTGAATCCAGACCGTCTTCCGGCTCAGTGTCAGACCGCACGACAGCGATTGAGCTGCCTTTTACGACAAATGCCCCGGCTCTGTAACCCAATTCAATCCGGCAATCAAACTGCTGGGCAAGCTGACATAAGCACTGTCTGTCTACGGCTTGCAGGTAACCTTCACTGTCCGCCGCGACCACATGATGAAACATGCCGGTTGGATTGCGATCACTCTGAAAAGGTTCAGGATCAGACTCACCGAGTTCATCAGGGAAAAAATGCTCAATGTACTGATTCAGCTCCTCATACACACCATTGACGACGTTATCCGCCTGAATCGAAGTCGCCACATGGTGAATGAAATAAATCAGAACCGCAACATTGAACAGGGCCAGTAACAAAGCCAGATTGACCGCAATGCGAGGCACGAACACATCACCGTTGGAATGGGTCACACTGCTTAATACCAGCAGACAATAGATGAACGTCGCGATAAAGGTGCCAAGCACGTACTGATTACCCGGATCGCGCATGAAATTTCGCAGTAAACGGGGACCAAACTGAGAGGAAGCCAGCGTTAATGCCACTATGGTGATAGAGAAAGCCACCCCGGCCACCGTTACCATGGAACCTGCAATCGTAGAAAGGACACTGCGTGCTCCCTCTGCACCTCCCGTGAAGCCGATATCAGGCAAAACCAGAGAGAAGTGCACCAGTTGATGATCCAGAGTAACTACAATCCGGGCCAGCCCGACGGCAATAATCACCATCATGGCAGGGACGAACCAGAAACTGCTCCTTACCGCTTCCCAACGATTTAACCAGTGTGTTTTCATGCCTGCCCTGCCGTGAAGTGAAATCACCTGACTTGCCAGACAGTCTCGTGCGCGTATCAGCAACAACCCTAGAGATCAGCTGGCAAAAATGGCGGGCACATACGTCTGCCCGCTGTGATAAAGATAGCAGAGCAGAAAAGCAAACCACTGATATCAGGCTTGATGTCAGCGCGGCTTACGGCAGTTCATTGCAGAGATCAGGCAGGTTTCGCCCAAACGGTTCGAAAATGTTCCAGCACCAGCACAGTGTCTTCGCTCATCTCAATAGCCAGCTCTTCGCACTCGGTGCTGAAAAACTGCCAGTGGGCATCCCGCCACCAGCTCAGCGACTTATCACCTTCTCCTTCAGCCGCCGCGAACTCAGCGGTCACATCTTTAAACCGGGCTTCTGCCACCCGGGTAATTTGCGTGATCGCGACCGGAACGCCCTCCCAGTCAGTGACCACCTGCAAATGGCCGACCTGCGGCATTGGCTCCGGCCCTTCCTCACCGCCTATCTGATACCAGTATTTCATACTGCAGCTGGCTTGCTTTTCTCCTTTTCGTACCAGTTCGGCACAAATGTCTGCATTGTCTTTGTCTGCACAGAAATAATCTGCGCTGACACTTGAAATAGCCGGTATTTCAGCTTCCGGTAAGGTCACCAGATAAGCCGACAGGCAGTCTGCCGCCTGGGGAGAAAGCTGAAACTGTTCCGCTAATGTTGCCGGTGCAAAGTTGTTAAAAATCATGATGTCCCTGTCGTTGTTAACTGTGTGCTCGGTACAGGCTTATCGTCCGGCGAGTGCCGCCGCTAATCCCATCTGATAGCCGGTGTCTAAGCGTTTTTTGTCTGTGGTAATACGGCCGACATCAAACTCTGCCGGCGGTGCTATAACATGAATGCGGCAGTCTTGAGGCGGGTTCTCAATAAACTCAATGGCGCTATTGTAATTGTCGGCACGCTTCATCATCACCCGCGCCAGCTCAGGGGTATCTGCCAGCATACGACGAAGAAACCAGCTCGTTTTGCTGGTTTTCTTCCGGTAGCCCAGCGGGCGTGACAAAATCACCGTGATTTCTCTGGCACCCATTTGATAGGCTTTGATGACGGGAATGGAATCGGCGACCCCACCGTCGGTCATGGCGTCGCCATTCAGCAGCGGATAATCCCGGTACGCGACCGGCACAGAGCAAGAAGCTTTTAGCAATTGTTCAAGATTATCTGCCGTGGCTTGGGTATAAACGGCCTCTCCGCTAGAGACTTGGGTGGTGACCACGTACAAAGGAATGGGTTGTGCGTCGAAAGCATCCAGATCCAAGCGTATTTCATTGATGGTGATCTGCCACAACCAGTCGAGATCCAGCCAGTGTCCGCCACGGATGAACTTACGCAAACTGATAAACTCAGGGCGGCAGGAGTAATCAGTGATCACTTTGTAATTACGGCCATGCTGATTCGCCAGCCAGGCTGCAAGATTGGTGGAACCAGCCGAGACACCGATGCAAAAATCAAATGGCCGGTAATGTTGCTCTAGAAAGCCATCCAGCACACCGGCGGCAAAAATGCCGCGCATCGCGCCGCCTTCAACAACCAGAGCTTGTGATTCTGCCACTGCCATCCCTCTCTCCTTTCAAGCCAGATCTGACTAAGTACTGGCCATTATGCAGCCAGTGCTTATGCTACAGGTTCATATTAACCCTTGTCCTTGATGAACAAATAGAAACCAAATCCCATCGTGTCGCGGCCAAACTGGTGGTAATACGCGTTCCACTCGCGAACCGCATCACGCTTTTGACACGCTTTGCCATCCTCTGGATTGGCCATCACAGCACGTTCTGCTTTCAGGCGAAAGCAACCTTCAAAATGATCCCACTCGTCCTGATTACTGGTGGCCGCATACACAGTGGCCAGGCCGTGAGAGTCAGCGACCGACATGTTGCCCTGGTGATCGTAATAAATACCAATCGGCTCACCAATGAAATCCAGATACGCCTGGGCCGGTGGCTGCTTCCAATAGCCTTCGCCAATCAGCAGTTGACCATGGGGTTTCAGCCATTGCTGCATTTGAGTCAGTGCTGCCGGATAACCCGCATCCCCTTCACCAAACGCATGGGTCGATCCCATACAGATAGCCACATCATACTGTGTCGCGAACGGATAGTCGTTGGCATCAGCCACTTCGAATTTCACGCGATCGGCCAAGCCCAAGGCTTCTGCTTTCGCATTCGCGGCGGCAATACAGGTCTCAGAAATATCCAGTCCGAGACAGTGTGCCCCTGTCGCACTGGCAAGACGCAGTAAAAACTCCCCTTCCCCGCAACCAATATCAATAACATGGCTGTCAGTGTGGAGATTCAGTAGGTCGATCAGTCGATGTGCTTTTTCGAGGCTGAGTGGGCTGTTAAATAACATCCAATGTCCTTATCTCACGATTTACCCTGCAACAGGCTGTTTCGGGGTATCCAGTATCAGCTGGTAGAAATCCAGATCCAACCAGCGCTCAAATTTATAGGCTGCTTGCTTTATCGTGCCGGAATATTCGAACCCCAGCTTTTTGTGCAAGGCAATGCTGCCAGTGTTTGTCGAATCTATACCGCCAACCAGCACATGGTAATTCTGCTCTCGGGCTGCCTGAATCAGGGCATCCATCAGCTTTCGCCCCAAGCCTTTACCCTGGTGCTGCGGATGAATGTACACAGAGTGTTCAACAGAATATTTAAACGCAGCCCATGCGCGGAAGGTGCCGTAACTGGCAAACCCCATCAGCTCACCGGCATCATTTTCAATACCAATCACAGGAAACTGATTGGCCGTTTTGGTGGCAAACCAGGTTTGCATGATGTCCATCGTACGGGGCTGATATTCGTAAAGTGCGGTGGTGTTAAGAATGGCATCATTGAAAATTGCCAGAATGGCTTCGCCATGTTTTTCATAGGTACAATGAACAAACTGCATCATCCCTCCTGATGCTCACAATACTCGGCAATCATTGCCTTCAGTCAGGCAAATACTTTACCACTAACTTTTCCAGCGTTAAGCGAAAATTTCAGCAAAACAGCCAAGTTGCAGGCAAAAGCCATGGATTAAACTGCAGCAACCAGATAATTGGCCGCCAATAAAAGCAGTAATGAGATCGCAATTAACCAGGCTGAGAATACAATCTCATGGTAAGCCTTAATCAGCAGCGCGTTTTTATGCTGATTGCTCTGATGTAACAACTGCCAGGTTTCGTAACAGCGAACCACGGCCAGATGAAGATTGTCATTCGCACCTTGTTGCTTCATTCCTTCCAGCCAGTTGTTGGGTAAATGCACACCATACACATCGGCCGGCCTGAGCAGGCGAAACAGAAAACTCCAGGCAGATATCAAACCCAGATAGGTCACGGTCACGGCGATAACTGCCAGCCAGGCGATGGCATGCTGTGGCGGGACAAACAATGAAGAAGCAATAAATACCAGAACGGTAAACCCTGCGATGACAGCGGAATGCAACCCAAGCAGACGGGCCGCTTTTTCTTCAAGATACCGGGCGCGGCACTGTTCGTCTGATAAAGCCGTGCGAACATGGTGATACAGCACGGCCATGTTGTCTTCTCTCATAGCATCAAGGCTTACCTGTTGGCTGTAAATCCGTTCCTGAGAGTATAGACGCTACGGCAAGCCACGAAGTATCAGTCACTTGCCATTCTTCCGGATCAGCTTAATGTCTGATGGACCCAAGCCTGTCCTTCAGCTACATGAACCTCTGCAACAGCACCGTTCATTAATGGCATATTGGGAGCCAGATGGCCGATGTCAGCGTTCAGGATGACAGGTACTGAAAGATCGCTCAGCACTTGCTGAATAACCTGAGAATGTGACAGTGATTTTCCGTGACTCAGCGGCGAACCATCCCGACCGAAAATGACCCCGTTGACGGCATCAAACACACCATTGAATTTCATTGCCATCAGCACGCGGGCCATCGCGGTTGGCGATAACTCGGCGTTTTCCAGAAACAAAATCAGGCCGTCCTGAGCATACTGCATTTTCATCTGCGGCAGATTCAGGTACTCGGTACCTGATATCAGGCCCATGGTATCGAGGCAGCCACCGATCAGACGGCCTGAAAACGCGACCGATTTCGCTGCATCGTTTGACGATAACACCGTCCACTGCGTTGGCTGAGTGAAAGCGAATTGTGCCTCGGGATCCTTGCCATAATTGGCCGAGGCCAGCTCATAGCAGGACGATTGCTGTAACCTGACAGATTCACCGACAGTCAGGCTCAGCAAAGAAAATATTGCGCTATTGAGCGGATCCGTCACAGCAGGATGAAGCTGCATCAGATTCGCACAATGCAGGCTGGCCCAACCGCAGCGAGCCGTTAAGACAGACGAGATAGTGCTGATATCTGAAAAGCCAATCAGCCATTTAGGTTTGGCGTGACGCAGTAAGTCCAGATCCAGCAATGGCAACAGTTCCATCGCCAGTTCACCTCCCCAGGGCGGCAGGATGGCATCAACGCGATCATCCAGCAAAAACGCCATCAATTCTCTGGCCCGCATTGGCGCCGGAGCACTGACATGGCCGGCATTTTCCCGTAAGCAGTGCCCTTCCAGCACCTTAAAGCCTCTGTCCCGCAACCCCTGGATAACCAGATCGAGACGTGCATGACAATCTTCAGGCACACCTGCCGATAATGCTGTTACTGCTATTGTACAACCGGGAACCAGTGGGGAAGGATAACGCATGGGACCTCTCTTAACCGCATATAACAAAAGCCCACACACTACGCCGGAAGGAAATTAAATCAAGTCAATTCAATAAGTAACAGATGACATAATAACATTTGCTCAACGTTGTACTGATCGCAGATCAATAAAAAGCAAGTGTTCACTTATCCCGGCATCACTGAGTGTGCCGGTCAAACAAGTATTATGGGAGGTCATGGGCCGGCGTTATCCACGTTTGAGACAGGTAGGCTGACAGGCTGTTGACTGGCTCGAAATCCGGGCTGATCGGCACGCTCACATTCATGGTTTCAACTTCCAGTACCTCTTCGCCGTATTGTTTGAGAAAGCTTGGCAATGACAAGCATTTCACCCCCTCCGCCCAACCGTATTTCACCAGCATGTCAGCCAGGTTTTCAGGGCTGTAGCGCTTTTCCTCAGCCAGAAAATAAAACGGCGCCAGCGTGTCCTTCTCAATTAAGGTCACGTGAAAAGCCGCCAGATCATCAAGATGAGCGGCATAATACAGGCCGTAAGACGGGATCAGGACAGGAATGCGAAGGCTTTCGCGACGATTCAGTGAAGTATGAATCGGGCATTCGTGACCACCGTACACCAGAGTAGGCACAAAAACGGGTGTCCAGCTCAGTTCTATGGCTTTCTTCAGCACCGGAACCTCTTTTTCTGCCGCAGTCAGGGACTCAAACTGGAGTTCATCGGGTGAACATTCATCGGCGCACCCAAACACTTCGATACCTGATGTATACAGCTTTCTGGCATCCGGTTTCGCAAAGCGCTCTATGCTGTCCATCAATACCGAAAAATCCGGTGCCTGCTTTTCCTGCGCATAAGGTGCCATAACAGGTCTGGCACAACAGATCACGGCATCAAATTTCCCTGCCATGTGTTCATCCTGCAAAGCAAGCGGGATAGCCAGCGGGTTATCCTGCTCAGGATGCTGACTGAGCGCAAAGACCTGATAACCGTGATCTATCAGGTGCCGGACCACATAACATCCGAGCACCGAATTGCCCCCTGCGACTAAGACCTTCATTTCTCCTCCTTGTCTGTTCGGTATGCCAAACATGCCTGTTTGCACACGCTAAAAAACGTTCAGTTTTCCTGTCCTTAAGTTATAAGCATAGTCGGTTGAGGTAAAGGCTTTGGCTTTGGGGGAATAGGAGGATTTCTCTGGATCTGATGATCTGTCTGAGTTTGAAGGTATGTCGCGCTTGAGTCCGGTGCTTATCTCACCATTATCTGACGCGCGCCAGTTACTCTTTGTGGGTGCAAAGAGTAACCAGAAAACACCTTTTATTATTCTTTGCTGTGGGCCGGGTTGCTTCGACATTAACCCTGCCTCTTTCATCAGGTTACGCACCTTGAAACGACCAACCTGATATCCCAACTCATGCATCATTGACTTTAGCGATCGGCTACCAGCGGAACCACGGCTCGCCTTGAACAAGCGACGAAGTTCACTTCGAAGCTTCAGTCGCTCGCAATCGACATTACGAATTCGAGCCTTATACTCATAAAAACAGGACGTGGAAATATTGAAAGCGGAGCAGACCAGTTCAGTGGATTCTTGCTCTCTTAACTGGTCTATCAGGGCATACGTTCGAACTCGTCCGCCATCAAGAGAGCTGTGGCCTTTTTTAAAATCGCTTTTTCGCGTTCTAGCCGGTTGATGCGAGCTTCAAGCTCTTGGATCTTCTGCTGCTCAGGAGTGAAAGCCTTGTTGCTGGGAGTCTTACCACCACGCTCAGCCTGGAGTTAACTGACCCACCGGCAGAGCACTGTTTCCCCAACATCTAAAGAGCGGCTGGCTTTAGCGACCGAATAGCCTTGATCCAATACCAGACATGCAGCTTCCAGTTTGAACTCAGCAGTAAATGAGCGACGCTTTCTTGTCATTAAACACCTCTTTCTTTGGTGGCTACTTTACCACCTAAAATGGTGTCCGGGTTCATTAAACCACTACATATCCTTATTTGTTAGATGCCAGGTCGCTGAACCTTATTTAGTAGTGGTAACGACACGAAATTATCGTTATCGCTTGATCATCGACTGCATAAACAAGCCTGTTAGTGTCATCAATACGACGAGACCAAAAACCAGATAAGTTCTCTTTTAACGGCTCTGGTTTACCGATGCCCTCAAATGGGGAGCGCTTAACTTCATTGATGAGTTTATTGATGCGCTTGAGTGTTTTCTTGTCTTGAGTTTGCCAATACAGGTAGTCATCCCAAGCGTCATCAGTCCACGATAGTAAATGTTGACTACTACTCATCAATTAACTCTCGTGCAGTTGTTTTACCTGCACGGTACTGTGCTATCGAACGGTTTAGGTGTTCAGCGTTTTGAGGAGAGCGTAGTAAGTGAACTGTCTCCATAAGGCTATTGTAGTAGTCTAAAGACATAACTACAGCATCTTCAGAATCACGGCGTGTAATAACTGTTGTATCAGCGTCATTAACTACACCGTCCAAAACAGCTTTGAGACCATTTCTAGCTTCAGTAAAAGATACGATTCTCATAAGAACCTCCACATGTACATTTAATGGGACAAGTATAGTCTTCATCAATCTACTTGTACAGTAAATTGAACATGCGATATTGATAAGGCACATAACGCCGCATTAAGGTGTGAGCAACGCTACCACGAAACTAAACCATACCACCTTAAACACAAAACCCAACGATTAGCATCAAAAATGTCAAGCGTTGGGAATCACTCTTAAATGCTTTGTTGAACCAAGCCGCTGCGCGGCAGAGCTACAGCAGCCCACATACTGATCTCTGAACCCTGCCATCCGGGCAGCGGACTGGAGACCGTATCATGAATACTCAACAGCAGCGCCATTTCGACGCGCTATACCAGCAACACCTTGATAATCTTATCCTACAAGGCAAGCGACCGGCGACCGTTGATGCCTACAGCCGTGCGGTACGTCGTGTTTCTGCCTTTTTCGACTGCCCGCCTGACACCCTGACAACCGAGCAGCTACGTGCCTACTTCCGCCAACTCATCCACACCCACTCATGGAGCACCGTCAAACTCGACCGCAACGGCCTGCAGTTCTTCTACCGCTATACCCTCAACAAACAGTGGGCATGGCTCAATATCGTCAAACCGCCGCAGGTCAGGCGGCTGCCCGATCTCCTGACGCCCCACGAAGTGGGGTTGCTCATCACCATGACCCGCCAGCCCCGCTACCAGGTATTCTTCTTTACCCTCTACAGCCTCGGGCTTCGGCTCGGCGAGGGGCTGAGCCTGACCACGACCGATATTGATGCCCATACCATGCAGGTCCATGTCCGGGAAGGAAAAGGCGGCAAGGACAGGCGGGTGCCGCTACCCGAGCGGACCCTGGCAGCCATGCGCCGGCACTGGTGCTCACACCGCCACCCGCAGTGGCTCTTCCCGGGGATCGGCACCACCGAGCCGATGGTTCGCGGGGGCGTTCAGAAAGCCATGAAACAAGTCTGCCGGGAATGCGGGATCAGCAAGCGGATCAGCCCCCATTCATTACGCCACTGTTATGCCACCCACTTGCTGGAAGCGGGACTGGATCTACGCTCCCTGCAGGTACTGCTCGGCCATGCCAGCCTCAACACTACCGCCCGCTATACCCAGTTCACCGCAGTCAAGTCGGCCGCTGCGACCCGGGCGGTCAATGCACTGGCCAATCAGCTGGCAGTGATCTGGGAGGTATCATGAACACCTTTATCTCCCTGCTCACCACCCACTATGATAAATTCATCCGCCACTATGGCGACAGACTCACCCCGGATATACGCCGGGCAATGTCAGCGATGCGGCGCTGCCGGACCGAGCAGGCCGGCTGCGCACAGTGGTATTGCCCGCACTGCCACCATGACGACCGGCTGCCGTTGGGCTGCGGCCACCGCGCTTGCCCGCAGTGCCAGCAACGCACCACCTCAGACTGGCTCGCCCGCCAGGAAGCCAAGCTGCTGCAGGCCGAGTATTTCATGCTGACCTTCACGGTCCCCGCGCCGTTACGCGGACTCGCCCGCGCTCAGCCGAAGGCGTTCTACGCCGTGATGTTCCAGGTGGCGGCCTCGGTACTGAAGGACTTTGCCCGCCGACAACATAGCGGGATCAGCGGGTTTACCCTGGTGCTGCACACCCATAACCGGCGGCGGGATATTCACCCCCATCTCCACGTTGTGATGCCGGCGGGGTTCTACCACCCGCAGCGAAGGCAGTGGCACAAGGGCAGGAAGGGCTTCCTCTTTCATCACACCGCCCTGGCAAAAGTCTGGCGGGCACGGCTGCTCGATGCCATTGCACGCCACCCGGCGCTTGGGCTGCCTGCGGCACCGCTGCCAACCGAGTGGGTGGTTGACTGCCGTGCGGTCGGACGGGGGTTACCGGCATTGCAATACCTATCGCGCTACCTCTACCGGGGCGTTCTGCCCGACCAGGATATTCTCCGGATCAATGACCGT